>NZ_NEVB01000162.1:0-3376 GCF_002259925.1 Aeromonas sp. A35_P
GGCATATACGAATCTCTATGATGCTAGAGATATAATAGATATAGCCAAGGCATCAGTATCAACCTCTGAAGAGGTTTTACTTTCATATGAAAGACAATTTGAGGTAGGAAGAAAATCATGGATGGACATAACTAATGCTGTTAGGGATTTGAGTCAAAATCAAATAAATTATACACGCATTATGGCAAGTACATATGCTAATTACTATCGTTTGATATTGCTTACGAGAGGAAGCAATCGTTAATCATCATGGAGATTATATACGCACGTCCATATTCTGCTTAAAGATTTCTCATTTAAATAGTAATGGAGCCTCAAGTAAAAGATACTTGAGGCTTTTCCACAAGATATAGCATTTAGCTAATAGTGCTTCACTTCAGTGTGGCATAAAATTGGATGTACAGATCTAGTTATCACCTGACACCGGCCTCAACCCGGTGTCTTGTTTACGCTACTTTAGTGCGTACTCCCTTCGGTATCAATTTCAGATCCTTTTTGAACATGCTGTAGGGCGTCTGTCCTTCCATCATCCTGCCCTGATGTGGTCGCTGGTTGTTGTAGTGATCCAGATAGCTATCTAGGTCTGTCTGCATCTGCTCTACCGACTTATATCAGGTTGTACAGATCTAGTTATCACCTGACACCGGCCTCAAACCGGTGTCTTGTTTACGCTACTTTAGTGCGCACTTCCTTCGGTATCAATTTCAGACCCTTCTTGAACATGCTGTAGGGCGTTTGTCCTTCCATCATCCTGCCCTGATGTGGCCGCTGGGTGTTGTAGTGCTCCAGGTAACTGTCCAGGTCTGTCTGCATCTGCTCCACCGACTCATACCAGGTCGTTCTCCCCTTGATACGGAAGTGTTCATCCAACAGGGTACGATGCAGTGTAGTGATGTGATGGACGCCCCCGCCCAGCGCGGTCAGTTTCATACTTAGGCTGACAGCGTTCAACTTGGGGGAGCACCACATGAACACGATCAAAGTAGTTGGAATCGATATTGCTAAGTCTGTTTTTCAGGTGTGTGTATGGATGGCTGATGGTTCTGTTGCCTGGAATCGTAAAATATCTCGCCAGAAACTGCTCCACACGTTGCGCCAGTTTCCACCGCAAACACTGATTGCTATGGAAGCTTGCTCAACATCTCACTTCTGGGGACGGACACTGATATCTATGGGCTATGACGTAAAACTCATTCCCACACAGCATGTCAAAGCCTTTACAAGGCACCAGAAGAATGATGCCAACGATGCATTAGCTATTTGTGAAACAGCTTGCCGACCTGGGATCCACTTCGTATCAGTTAAAACTACAGAACAACAAGATATCAAGGCGTTACGTAGTGCTCGTCAGCTCATAGTTGAGCAGCGAACCGCTCTGGCTAACCAACTACGGGCATTACTTGCTGAGTATGGAGTCATTATTCCAGCCGGGTTACAACGTCTTCAGCAACAACTGCCAGAAGTGCTTGAGGACGGAGACAATACGATAACCTTCACGCTTCGCCGACTACTGAGCCTGTTACGAGAAGATATGCAGATGCTCACTGAACGAATTGATGCCTTGGATAAGGAACTAGCTGAACTGTCCAGCCAGCAGGTTGCCTATCACCACTTATTGACCATTCCTGGTGTCGGGCCACTGATTGCCGCTGCGGTGGTCAGTGAGGTTGATGCCGCCCAGTTTTCCAGCGGCCGTGAGCTTTCTGCTTGGTGTGGCTTAGTCCCTCGACAGCACAGTTCAGGTGGAAAACAACGGCTTTCATCCATGACCAAGAACGGTAATCGTAACTTGAGGACCTTGATCATCCATGGCGCTCGAGCGGTGATGCGCTGTGTGCAAAAACGGGATGACAGTTTAGGGAGATGGGTGAAGGCAATTGAATTGCGGCGCGGGTTCTTAAAAGCCACCGTAGCCCTGGCAAATAAGTTAACCCGGATTATCTGGCGGGTACTAACTGACTCGGTTGATTTCAGTATGAGCAGAGCTTTTGCAGGAAGTTAATTTGATATTTGCTTAGAAAATACACGTTACTGAGTTTGCAGGCACTGATGAAGACACGGGTACCGTCCTTGTAATAGCCTGAATTAGACCTGGGTATGTATATACCGGTGTAGTGATAAGGAAGCAAGGCTCGGATGACATCATGGCGAGGGAGTTAATCCCATCATAACGCCGGATATATGGTTGCAAACCGTATCAGCTCAGTTCTTGCACAACCCGGGGGCGTCCATATATGGTCTAATCATCCCGGACACCATTTTAGGTGGTACAGTCGCCACCCAGACCTGAGGTGTTCAATGACAAGATTACGTCGCTCATTTACTGCCGAGTTCAAGCTGGAAGCCGCATCCCTGGTGCTCGACCAGGGATATTCTGTCCCCGAAGCCAGCCGTTCACTGGATGTCGGTGAAACCGTGCTTCGCCGCTGGGTTCAGCAGCTTCAATCCGAACGAACTGGCACAACCCCGATCAGCAAGGCGCTGACCCCGGAACAGCAAAAAATCCAGGAGCTGGAAGCCCGTATCAACCGGCTCGAGCGCGAAAAGGACATTCTAAAAAAGGCTACTGCTCTCTTGATGGCGGACGAATTCACACGTACGCGCTGATAGACCGATTAAGGGAGCAAGCCCCCATCACCCTGGTCTGCTGCGCTTTTGATGTTCCCACGTCCTGTTTTTACGACTATCAGGCTCGCAAACGGGTGATTAACCGTGAGCGGATGCAACAACGCAGCGAGTTGCGCCGCTTGTTCAAAGCGAGCCGGGACTCGGCTGGCAGCCGCGCCTTGATGTCGATGATGCAAGAGTTGGGACATCAGATTGGTCGATTCAAAGTGCGCAGTCTGATGAAGGAAGCCGGGCTGGTATCCAAGCAGCCCGGCGCTCATCGCTATCAGGTTGCCCGGTCTGAACGACAGGATATTCCCAATCTGCTGGCCCGTGAATTTGATGTTCAGCAGCCCAATCAGGTGTGGTGCGGCGATATTGCATATTCCGGCCGATCATGAACACCGATTCCGGTTCAACGTGAACACCATTTCCGGACCAATGTGAACGCTCATTCCGGCTCAACCTGATGGATTTGACCCCATAGATCCAGACACTCTTTCCCGCTTAGGGTTGTGATACCCGACTGCGCAGATATTCCCGAGGGGAACGATACCCCAAGGCGCTGTGCGGGTGGTGCTCGTTGTAATGCTCGAACGCGATCGCCAAATTGCCTACCGCTGTTCGGCTATCCGGTTTCGGCATCATCTCGATATAGTCTCGCTTCATCGTCTTCACGAAGCTCTCCGCGATACCGTTGCTCTGTGGACTCCTCACCGCCGTTGTTCTGGGCTCCAACCCGATTTCTCGTGCGAACGCGCGGGTCTCA
>NZ_NEVB01000163.1:0-3367 GCF_002259925.1 Aeromonas sp. A35_P
CCCTAAGGGAAGTGCACGGTTCAGAGGGCCCTGTTCACGCAGGGCCTTTTTTTGCCCGTTATTGACGCAGGCGCGGCACGCAAGCCGGCTCCCCCGCCCAGAGTTGCCGACCCTGCTCCCCCTGTCGCCGGCCCGGGGTTTATCATCAGGGCAATTCGTTTGTCAGAGAGAACGCATGGGATTTATGTCTCGTATCCTGCTGCTCGCGGCAAGCCTTGCCGTGCTGTTTCAGTCTCCCCCCTTGCTGGCCGGCGAGCCACTGCGGGTGGGGGTCAGTTTCGCCATTCCCCCCTATGTGATTGAGGAAGAGGGACGCGGCATCGAGCTCGATCTGCTGCGGGAAGCCTTTCGTGACAGCGGCTACGAGCCCAGCTTCGAATATCTGCCGCTGGAGCGCACCTTTCGCATGCTGGAGTCCGGCAGGCTCGATGCCATCATCAACGTCAAACCCGGGATGCTGGACAACGTCTTCCTGTCGCAACCCGTCATCGCCTTTCACAACCGGGTATTCACCCTGAGCAAGACCCACATCGCCACGCTGGACGACATGAAAGAGCTGAGGGTCAGCGCCTTTCAGCGCGCACGCCAGGTATTGGGGGGGGCCTTCGCCAGCATGGCCGACCAGAATCCCCGTTACGAGGAGGTTGCCAAGCAGCAGGGGCAGGTACATCGACTGATGCTGGGGCGTGTGGATGCGGTTATCCTGGAGCAGCGGGTGTTCTATTACTATCTGGCGCAACTGGCCACCAGCAAGTTTGGCGCCGAGCTCTATGCCCCCAGCCGGGTCAGACAATATGATCTGTTCGCTCCCACCCACTACCATTTCGCCTTTCGCCAAGCCGCGCAGCAACGCTGGTTCGATCGCCAGCTCGGCAAGATGCGGGCCGATGGCCGCTACGAACGGATATTTGCCAGCTACGGTGCGACCCCCTGAGCCCACGCCAAAAACATAAAAGCCAGCCCGAAACAGGCTGGCTTTTTGTTACTGGCTCCAAAGGAACTACAGCATGGGGAGCGTTACTTCATCGCGCTGCCGTTTTTCAGTTCTGCTTTCTGACGTTTGGCTTCGCGCTTCTCTTTCAGTGACATCTGCGGTTTTTTCTTGGCATCTTTGCCGTTGTGATGTTCTTTGTTGCTCATCATCAAACTCCAAAAATGTTACCCAGACAGTTGGAACCCAGGTTCCAGCATGCCATCCGAATCGTAGACTACAGTACGCTTTCAGTGACGATCCCAGGATCGCACTCAGTCCAGCATACCCCCAATCTTGCGCAAGAATCCACCCTCATCCATCACGCCGCGCCAAACCGGGGCCGACGGCCCCCGCCAGGCACTCCTGGGCGGGGAAGGAACGGCCGTAAAAACACCGGAAGCCTTATAAAGTAGCGATTATCAATATTATTTAGCGACCAGCTAAAATAAATCACCAAAAACCAAAATAACTATTATTTAAACGAGCGGTGTTAATTTGGATAAGCATTCTCACTATCGACGGAAACAAAAAGTTACAACATCAAGAAGTCATTATTAACGCAAGCTGATATTATCAGGCCTTATTTTCAAACTATTTCATCGAGAATAGGGATATCCCATGACCAGAAAAACCAGAGCCGCCTTGGTCTCGGTTTGCTCCAATATCAGCCTGATTGTCATGAAGATAATTGCCGGCATACTGAGCGGTTCCGTCAGCATCATCTCCGAAGCCATCCACTCGGCCATGGATCTGGTGGCCGCCCTGATCGCACTTGTGGCCGTGCGCAAGTCGGATATTCCACCCGACCCGCGCCACCCCTATGGCCACGAGAAGATAGAGAATGTCTCCGGCGTGATCGAAGCGCTGCTGATCCTGCTGGCCGCCGGCTGGATCATCTTCGAGGCCGTCGGCAAGCTGATCACCCCCACCCCCATCGAAGGCGTCGGGCTCGGCGTGCTGGTCATGCTGTTGTCGGCACTGGTCAACAGCGGCGTCTCCGCCTATCTATACCGGGTCGCCAGGGAGGAAGAGTCGGTGGCGCTGGCCGCCGATGCCCTGCATCTGAAGGCGGACGTGCTGACCTCGCTCGGGGTGGCTGCCGGCCTGCTCGGCATCTGGATCGCCTCTGCGCTGGGCTACAACCTCTACCTGCTGGATCCCCTCGTCGCCATCGGGGTCGCGCTCTTCATCCTCAGAGAAGCCATCGCCATGCTCAACCAGGCCTTCCAGCCCCTGCTGGATCACAGCATGAGCGAGGAGGAGCTGGCCATCACCACCCAAGTGATCGAGGAGTGCTGCCCTGAGCACGGCGGCTTCCATGATCTGCGCAGCCGTCAGGCGGGACGTCGCCGCCATATCGACTTCCACCTGACACTGCCCAAGGAGATGAGCATCGAGCACTCCCACGCCATCTGTGACCGCATAGAGCAGGGGATCCAGCGCCATCTCCCCCACGCCATCGTGCTGATCCATGTCGAACCAGCCGGTCACGCCTAGTCCAACCGGGGAAATCATCGGGAATGCCATCGACAGCACAATAAACGGCCAGGTGACGTGGTAGGGTGTTCCCTCCCCGTCATCAGGTACATGCCGTGAAAAAGCTGGGAATGAAGGATCTCACCGACGCCGAAAAGGCCGGGATCACCCTGCTGCTGCAAAAAGCACAGGCCAACGCGGATCACCCACTGACCAATGCCGAACGCAATCGCATACGCGAGGAAGGCCGGCTCAAGGTGGTCGCCGACCGGGCGGCAGCCGCAAAAGCGGCGGCACAACTCGCAAGAGACAAGGCCAAGAAACGGGCCGCCAATCAGGTACTGCCCGAGACATTCAGCTGGGTTGACTCCGTCAGCAATCGCTTTCGAAAGAAGCCTTGATCATGCCGTTTCAACCGAATGTAGCCAGCCCACGCCCTGTCGACGGGCTGGCTTTTCATGATGGAAGGGGAAGGTTCTGACCCTTGACGTGACATTATCTGTCGACTCGCATGACCCTTTATCTCGTTTTTTCTGCGCACAAAGGGATTCACACCAACCCGAAAAGCATCTGAAATGGATATTCATGCTATTGATATAAAAGGTAAAATCGTCCTGAAAATCCAGTCATTCGGCACAGAGTACCAACTGAGAGATAAAGTTTGCTTTAACAAAGCGTGCGTGTTCTAATCGACAGCGATAGTTCGGCAGTTCAGTCCTGATTATGTTAGGCAGTCATTTTAGTAAAGCAGTGATTAGTGCAAGTGTTATTTCGATGATGCTTGACGAATAATTCTCCTTCTTTAGTGCTTCCCCTACGTATTGCTGACGAAAAATCAAAACTTGCCATCTGATGGCATTTCAAACACTAAATTTGAGAGTAATTATTATGTCCAAAGTGACTGGTACCGTAAAATTC
>NZ_NEVB01000164.1:0-3242 GCF_002259925.1 Aeromonas sp. A35_P
CTTTACTACCTCAAGACATAATAATTTCATTGTTATGCCTAAAAGGCATTAAGAGGAGCTCATGCCGATGTGGGGGATGTCATCTTCCAGATAGGGTTCACCCACGGCGGTGAAGCCGTGACGGCCGTAGAAGCCCTGCAGGTGCGCCTGCGCCCCCAGATAGATGCTGACCCCGGGCCACAGCCGGGCACACTCCTGCAGCGCCTGCTGCATCAGCCGGTGGCCCAGGCCATCGCCTCTCGCCTCGGGGGCGGTCACCACCCGGCCGATCACCACCTGCTCACTCTTGGCCACACCGGGCGCCATCAGCCTGGCATAGGCCACCAGTGCCCCATCCTGCCAGCCGAGCAGGTGCAGCACGTCGGGGCGCTTGTCGACGCCGTCCAGATCGAGAAAGACGCAAGTCTGCTCCACCACGAAGACCCGGGATCTCAGGGTGAGCAGTTCATAGAGTTCGTTGACGTCGAGTTGTTCGAAAGATTTGAGAGACCAGTTCATGGGGATTCCTTGCTCATGATGAGAAGGGCAGCATAGCCAGCCGCACGCGGGCCGGCATTAACCTTTGTTAAGATCCTTCAGCCGTTTGCGAATGCGGCTCAGGCTGATGGGGGTGATGCCGAGATAGGCGGCGATCTGGTGATCGGGCACCCTGGCCTCCAGCGCGGGAAAACTGCGCAAAAAGTGCTGATAACGGGCCTGCGGGCTCTCGGTCAGCAGCAGCAGCTCCTTCTCCTCCTTGATGCGCAGCTGCACCGCCAGCAGATGCTGATACCAGGCGGGCCAGCAGGAGAGAGTGCGCAGGTCGGCCAGATTGAACAGCAAGAGCCGACAGGGCTCCAGCGCCTCAACGCTGTAGCGGGCCGGCTCCCCACTGAGCAGGTGGTGGAAGTCGAGGAACTCGTCCCCCTCCCAGTAGAACTCCTTGATGTACTCGCGGCCGTCTGCCAGCACCACCTTGGCCCGCAGCAGCCCCTGCTCCACCATCACCAGCAGATCGGGTCGATCGCCGGCATGCCAGAGGCAGGCACGGGGGCTCAGGGTCAGCGGCCGGGCAAAAGAGAGGAGGCGCGCGGCCTCCTGCTCATCCGTGACCCGATCCCGGCAAAACGGGGGTCTGTCCATTCAGCTTGCCTCAGGCACGACGCTGGCGCACGGCTTCGAACAGGCAGACGCCGGTCGCTACCGAGACGTTGAGGCTCGATACCGCCCCCGCCATCGGGATGCTCACCAGCTCGTCGCAGTGCTCGCGGGTGAGGCGACGCATGCCCTTGCCTTCAGCCCCCATCACCAGCGCCATCGGGCCGGTCAGCTTGGCCTGATAGAGGTCGTGATCCGCTTCACCGGCGGTGCCGACCAGCCAGACGCCACGCTCCTGCAGCTCGCGCAGGCTACGGGCCAGGTTGGTAACCTGAATGAGCGGCACCACTTCGGCGGCGCCACAGGCAACCTTGCGCACGATCGGGGTCAGGCCGGTGGCCTTGTCGCGCGGCACGATAACCGCATGCACCCCGGCCGCATCGGCGCTGCGCAGGCAGGCACCCAGGTTGTGCGGATCGGTCACCCCGTCCAGCACCAACAGGAAGGGCTGAGTCTGTTGCTCGGCCAGCTTGTCCAGCAGGCTGGCCAGATCGTGCTCGGCCAGCTTGGGCGCCTCCTTCAGCCGGGCCATGATGCCCTGGTGATTGTTGCCCTCCGCCTTGTCGTCGAGCGTCTTGCGGTTCACGCTCTGCACCTTGAGGCCGAGCGCATCCAGCTCCGCCAGCAGGGGTTGCAGCCGCTCATCGTCGCGGCCCTTGAGGGCCCACACTTCGATGAAACGCTCCGGCTCGCGCTCAAGAAGGGCGGCCACGGCGTGGATGCCGTAAATCAGTTCACTGCTCATGTTCAAGATCCGTGGTGTCGGGTCGCACCCAGTGCGCCCCAAAGAAAAATGGCCCTACCGGCAGCCTGACCACCATGATGCTGGCGTCGTCACCGGTCGCTAAATGATGGCGCATCATACCAGAGAGACCGGTATCTAGGGAGGAGGGCGCTGCTCGGCCAAGCGCCTGCCGCTATATCGAGCCCTTGAGAGGCACATGGCGGCAAGCCAATCATGGCCTGTTAGCCGCTACGCGGTGCTCAAAACGATGAATGTCCCAATTTCAGTTCATTGAAGATCAGCCCTTTCCATGTTGATGTTCGGCTTCAACACGGCTCAGGATGACTAATTTATTGATCTTGCCCAGGAAACCATCATTTCCCACTTCCCTCTCCTACATCGCTCGCTAACATAGCCGTTTGGCAACAGCCTCGTCGGAATCACCCATGGGTCATGCAAGTGCAACATCGTCGGTAAGCTGGTCAAAAGCTGCTGACTGGAGGCTGACATTCAAGCGCGGTAGCCTTGCCTGATGGAATGGATAAGCGAGTGGAGCGACACTGGACATGGTGACGGCCTCATTTTCATTTCTGACCGGTTCACGCGGGCGTGATGAGGCTACGTTTTCCAAGACTGGTCTGTACACTGTTTTTTCATACAGCACTAATGGTGGCGCCACTCAAAAGTGGTGATTGTCCCAACTTCTCTTGTGTAAAAATTTTCAAGATTATCGAAAAATTGTCACGGAACTCACGATGGAATCAAACGATTCAGGCGGTGTAGCCGCCAAGCACGGTTTCCTATTTCAGGATTGCGTAGCCGCTTACCATGTCACCCGAATGCTCCGAGACAAGACTATCCACAGTGTCCGCTGTGAGGTCACAGACGATATCGACATCTTATCCAATGGGCGCGTCGACTTCGTGCAGGTGAAAAGCACAGAAAAAACACGCTGGAACATCTCTGACATCGTCAAAAATTCCAAGGGCGCCGATAAGAAAATAATTCCCTGTAGCTCGATATTGCACAAGTCGATGCAATGCGAGCCAGATGCCGGTTTGTCCTGTAGGTATTTGATTGTCACTGAAGACAAGGTTAACAAAACCCTAGGGAAAGTGCGAACAAGTCCTTGATGTGAGATCATGAACCCCACTTGGCATCAGGGATGAGGTTCAGCATGAGTCACCAGCTCACCTTCGCGGACTGCGAGTTCAATGGCAAACGCCGTAAAACCCGTAAAGAGATATTCTTGGCTCGCATGGAGGCTGTGCTCCCATGGCCAAGGATGCTGGGGGTCATCGAACCCGTCTATCCCAAAGCTGGTAACGGGCGTCGTCCCTACCCACTCGATACCATGCTCCGCATTCACTGTATGCAGCAG
>NZ_NEVB01000165.1:0-3193 GCF_002259925.1 Aeromonas sp. A35_P
GCATTATTTTATTCCGGGTGAGTTTGAACAGTTACTCGCTAGGGCTGAGACCATGTATGGTGAAATTTCATCAACACAGATGAAAGTAGCAATAGATGTAATCGAGGATTTTGTGAGTGTATATCCACGCGTTTTTACAGTGCGTGTTGATTTGCGCTTTCCCCAGATGGTTTCGTCAGATGCGCCTGATATGCTGATTTGCTTACCGAAAACAGATGCTAAGGTGATTACTCGCTTCTTTGCATCTCTTGAGAGCCAGTTGTTAGCAGCGCATCACCGGAAAGGAAAACAGGGTGTTCCTGCACCCTTTGGATATATTTGGGTAAAGGAGCAAGATGCGAGTGACTTTCCTCATTACCACTTGATTTTACTGTTCAATAAAGATGACTATGCACATCTCGGTGATTATACCCGTCAGGGTGCGAATAACATGGCTACACGAATCAGAAAAGCTTGGTGTAGCGCTTTGGGTCTTGTATTTCCATTTTACCAAGCATTGGCTCATTTCCCAGATAATTGCGAATATTGGATTGCTCGTCGTGATGCTACGTTTCACAATGAAAACTATTATGCTTTCCTACTCAGAATGGCATATCTTTTTAAACTACGAACCAAAGTGCTTGGGAGACGTAATTTCGACCATAGCAGGCCAATAGGTCATGCTAATAAATCGACTATACAGAACATAGTGGTCGATGTCATAAAACGTCGGTCTCAGTTATTAAGGGCATTACTCATGGAGGAATAAGAGCAGTATGTACGGATCTAGTTATCACGGGACAGCTATTGACTTGGCTGGCTGAGACCGAGGCTCATCCGCTGATCGCTTCCTGTGCCTTGCATTATGAGTTGGAGTTTATTCACCCCTTTGCGGATGGAAATGGTCGGATGGGACGTTTATGGCAGACGGAGATATTGAGTCGCTGGCAGCCTGTCATGGCCTTCTTACCAGTGGAGATGGTGATCAAAGCTCGGCAAGATCACTACTATCAGCAGCTAAGTCAGGTTGATAGTCGCAGTGATTGTACCGATTTTATCCTCTTTTTGCTGGAAGCGCTGCGCGATGCGCAGGCCCAGGCAATTGCGACTCAACCAGCAGCAGTATCACCTCATCAGGAGAAAACGCGGGTAGAAATGAAGGTTGAAATGCAGGTAGAAAAACGGATAAAAACGCCGCAGGCCATCTTGGCGGAACTGACGGCTGAGCCGACCATAATGCTCAAGCAAGTCGCAGAGCGGATTGGCAAATCGACCAGTACAGTGGAGAGAGCTGTTGCCGTGCTGGTCAAAGATGGGCGATTACGTTTTGTTGGGCCGCGTAAGAGCGGACATTGGGAGGTGTTGGATCCGGACGCGTCAACCATCTAGCCCCAGAGCTAACAGACTTAGGACTACCTCGCCACCGGCAGGTCCTCCCAGCGGGTGGTGTAACAGGGGCTCAAGTGTTCTTGTCGCATCATCCACTCGGCTGACCCCGTGCCTTGACTGGCAAAGCCTACGCGCCCCAATCCCTTGGCTTTGATCTGGTCCATCACGGCCATCAGCGCATCTGATTGAGCGGAGGACGGGGCAAACAGGTCAGCCTGTTGCTGCCCCTTGGGGGTGAACTCACTCAGCATGACGCCCCCCTTCTGATAGCGGTAACCGTCGCGCCAAATCTGCGGTAGCAGCACGTTCACTTGCTGCAGCAGCAACCGAGTATCATCGCTAGGGCAGACCAGCCGGACGCCAGCCTGCTCACTGTAGTAAGGGGCTCGTTCGTCAAAGGGGCTGGTCCGCACGAACAGGTGTACCCGTTGGCAACACATCCCCTCGGCTCGCAGCTTCTCGGCTGCGCGAGCCATAAAGCCTGACAACGCTTGGGCCATTTCCCCACGGTCTGTCACGCGCTCCCCAAAGGAACGGCTCGAGAGGATCTGCTGCTTCGCCGCCGGTTCAACGGTCAGCTCCGCGCAAGGCACTCCACGCAGCTCCTGTACGATCCGCTCGACCACCACGCCGTATTGGGCGCGTAACCCTTTGGCATCGCTAGCCACCAGGTCAGCCACGGTGTTGATGCCTTTTGCCACCAACTTAGCCCCCAAGCGCCGCCCTATGCCCCACACCTCATCCACAGGAGTGATGGCCATCAGCCGGGTACGGCGCAGCTCGTCACGCAAGTCCACAACGCCGCCAGTGGCAGGCCACTTCTTGGCTGCATAGTTGGCCAGCTTGGCGAGGGTCTTGGTGGGGCCGATCCCTACCCCTACCGTTAGGCCGGTCCACTGCCACACTCGCTGCCGGATCTGTTGCCCATAGGCTGTCAGGTCCCCGGCAAACGACTCCGACAGTGACAGGAATGCTTCATCAATGGAGTAGACCTCCAGCTCGGGGGCCATGGTCTCCAACGTGCTCATTACCCGGCCAGACATATCGCTGTAGAGCGCGTAGTTGGAGCTGAATGCCACACCGCCATGCGCCTCGAACTGCTCGCGGATCTTGAAGTAGGGCCCGGCCATCTTGATGCCCATCGCCTTGGCTTCGGGGCTGCGCGACACCACGCATCCATCGTTGTTGGAGAGCACCACGATCGGGCGACCACGCAGCTCAGGGCGAAACAGCCGCTCACAGCTGGCGTAGAAGTTGTTTACATCAACGAGCGCTATGGCCATCACGCTGCCTCAGATTGCCAATCACATGGGTGACCACTCCGAACAGTTCCAGGGAGAGGCTCATGCAAGGGTCGATAGGCGCGAACGCCGGATTGGCTGGCAACAGCCGCAACCTCGGCTTGAGCTGCAGGGTCTTTACCGTGAAGCCGCCATCGAGTAGTGCAATCACCACATCACCATGGCGCGGGGTGAGGCTCTTATCGACCACCAGCAAGTCACCGGGAAAGATGCCGACCCCGGTCATGCTCTCCCCCTCGGCACGCAGATAGAAGGTGGCTGCAGGGTGCGCCACGCAGTGGGTGTTGAGGTCCAACTTCCCTTCCAGATAGTCGCTGGCTGGGCTGGGAAATCCGCAAGAGGCGCGGTGCAAGAACAGCGGGATGGTCACCTCGGCGGGTGATGGATCTGGGGTTAACAACTTCATGGTAACAACGCCTGTATTTATATACAGCTATTATAGCGCACCACCTTTGAACCAGCGCAAGTCCCGCATGCCAATGATGGCGTACCATGGCGCTAATAGATAACAAAGAGGTCAGTAT
>NZ_NEVB01000166.1:0-37627 GCF_002259925.1 Aeromonas sp. A35_P
AGTATAGATAGAATCCACAGCGGGAATTCTCAAACTATGACCACCCTGATTGAACAGCTGGCTGCCGCTAAAGGTATCGCCAGCGAGTATGTTGATGCCTGGGGCCACCCGGCTCAGGTATCCGAAGAGAGCAAGGCTGCCATGCTGGGCGCCATGGGTTACCGCGTCGACGACGAGGCGGCCCTGACCGAGCAGCTTGAGCAGGAGCACCGCCAGCACTGGCTGCGTGCTCTGGATCCCGTGATGGTGGTCCGCAGCGGCGAGCCCATCACCCTCGAAGTCCGTCTGCCCATCGAATTCGTCAACGACGCCCTCACCTGGCAGCTCAAGCTGGAGCAGGGCGGCCTGTTGTCTGGTCAGTTCACCCCCATCGACGGTGAGCTGGTCGGCGTGGCTGAATTCGAAGAGATGGAGTGCCAGGCCTATCGCGTGGCCCTGGATGTGCAGCCCGAGCTGGGTTATCACGATCTGATCCTGCTGGAGGAGGGCAACGACGAGCAGCTCGCCAGCATGCGCCTCATCGTCGCGCCCAAGGCGTGCTACAAGCAGCCTCCCATCGCCAATGGCCGCAAGGTGTGGGGCCCGAGCGTGCAGCTCTACTGCCTGCGCAGCCGCCACAACTGGGGCATCGGCGATTTCAGCGATCTGGGCCAGCTGGTCGAGAAGATGGCCGCTTGGGGCGCCCACTTCGTCGGTCTCAACCCGATCCATGCCCTCTATCCGGCCAACCCGGAGAGCGCCAGCCCCTACAGCCCCTCGTCCCGACGCTGGCTCAACGTGGCCTACATCGATGTGGAGGCCGTGCCCGAATTCCAAGGGAACGCAGGCCTCAAGGCGGAAGTGGCAAGCCCCGCCTTCCAGCAGCATTTGAGCGAGCTGCGTGCCAAGGGCAACGTGGATTACACCGGCGTCATCGAGACCAAGCTTGGCATGCTGCGTCAGGTGTTCGATCAGGCCAGCTTGAGTGCCGAGCGTCAGGCCGCCTTCGATGCGTTCGTCGCCGCCGGCGGCGACAGCTTGCAACAACAGGCCGCCTTCGATGCCCTGCAAGCCCACTTCTATGCCAAGGGCGAGAATGCCTGGGGCTGGCCGGTGTGGCCGGAGCCGTTTCGCGACTATCACAATCCTGAAGTGGCGGCCTGGATGGCCGAGCACAGTCAGGATGTGAATTTCTACCTCTATCTGCAGTTCCTGGCCGACGAGCAGCTGGCCCGGGCCGACGCCCGTGCCAAGGCGGCGGGCATGGTGATGGGGATCTACCGCGATCTGGCGGTGGGCGTCTCCGAAGGTTCCACCGAGATCTGGGCCAACCGGGATCTCTACTGCCCGAAAGCCTCGGTCGGTGCGCCGCCCGATATCCTGGGCCCGCTCGGTCAGAACTGGGGTCTGCCCCCCATGAACCCGAACCAGCTGTTCGAGGCGGCTTACCAGCCCATGGTGGATCTGTTCCGCGCCAACATGCGCTCCTGCGGCGCGCTGCGTATCGACCACGTGATGGCCTTGCTGCGCCTGTGGTGGGTGCCGCCCGGAGAGTCCGCCGCCAAAGGCGCCTACATCTATTACCCGGTCAACGACCTGCTCGGCATCCTGGCCCTCGAGTCCCACCGCAACCAGTGTCTGCTGATCGGCGAGGATCTCGGTACCGTGCCTGAGGGGATCGACGTGACTCTGAAAGAGAACGGCGTCCACTCCTACAAGGTGTTCTTCTTTGAACGTTCCAAGGACGATGGCGGCTTCATCTCCCCGGCCCACTACGCCGAGCAGGCGATGTCGGCGCTGACTACCCACGACATGCCGACCCTCAAGGGCTTCTGGCATTGTGACGATCTGGCGCTGGGGCGTGAGCTGGGTTTGTATCCGGATGAAGACGTACTCAAGACCCTGTATGCTGATCGCCACCAGGCCAAGCAGCGCATTCTCGACAGCCTGCACGGCCACGGGGTGATCTCCGGCAACATCAGCCACGACGTGAACTGGGTCGGCATGAACACCGAGCTCAACCACGGTCTGCAACTGCATATGTCTCGTGGCAGCTGCGCCCTGTTCAGCACCCAGCTGGAGGATTGGCTGGAGATGGACAAGCCGGTCAACGTGCCGGGCACCAGTTACGAGTACCCGAACTGGCGCCGCAAGCTCTCCACCGATCTGGAGGATATTTTTGCCAATGAGGCGCTCAAGGCGCTGGCAGGCAAGATGAGCCAGGCCCGTGACGAGGCCAGTCGTTGAGCCACTGCCGACAAAACGTGACTCACTTACATCCGCTTCGGCCCAGGCTGGAGCGGATGCTCAGCTATGAAAGGAAATCTCGATGCTCGTTGAACGTTTGGTTGCAGCCCGCTGTTCCGATCCCTTCTCCCACTTAGGCCTGCAGGCCAATCCGGATGGGCCCGGCCTCAAGCTGACCGTCTGGTTACCCGATGCCCAGGCCGTACGGGTCAGGGATCTCAAGTCGGGCAAGATTGTTGCCACCCTAGCGCCCACCGATGATTCGGGCCTCTTTGAAACTGTTTTCACCCGCCGTAAAAATCCCTTCCCCTACCAGTTGCTTGCCGACTACCCAGATGCCACCGTCGAGGTCATCGATCCCTATCAGTTCCAGGATGCGGGCTGGGCCGGGTTGGCGGAGCTCACCTACCAGCCGGAAAACCTCTACCACACGCTCGGTGCCCAGCTGCGTACCGTGGAGCATCTGGACCAGCGAGTGGAAGGGGTGCGCTTTGCGGTCTATGCACCGAGCGCCACCGCGGTGAGCCTGATCGGCGATTTCAACTTCTGGGATGGCCGTCGCCACCCGATGCAGCGCAGCCAGTGCGGTCACTGGGTGCTGTTCGTGCCGGGCCTCAAGGCCGGGGATCGCTACAAGTTCGAACTGAAAGACCCCATGGGCAACCGGCTGCCGCACAAGAGCGACCCGGTGGGTTTCTACTGCGAGCAGTACCCCTCGTTCGCCTCCGTGGTCTATGACCACGACCAGTACCAGTGGCAGGATGCCGCCTGGCGCGAGAGCCAGCTGAACGACAAGCGGGAGCAGCCGCTCTCCATCTACGAGCTGCACGTCGGCTCCTGGAAGCGCCACCCCAACGGTGACAGCCTGAGCTGGCGCGAGCTGGCGGTGGAGCTGGTCGATTACGTCAAAGAGATGGAGTACACCCACATCGAGCTGCTGCCGGTCTCCGAGCACCCGTTCAGCGGCTCCTGGGGCTACCAGCCGGTGGGCATGTTCTCCCCCACCAGTCGCTACGGCAGTGCCGACGACTTCAAGTACTTCGTGGACCAGTGCCACCAGGCCGGGATCGGCGTGATTCTGGATTGGGTGCCCGCCCACTTCCCGTCCGATGCCCACGGGCTGGCTCGCTTCGACGGTACCCCGCTCTACGAGTACGAAGATCCGCGCCGCGGCTGGCATCCGGACTGGAACTCCTACATCTATGACTTCGGTCGCAATACGGTGCGCCAGTTCCTGGTGGCCAGCGCCCTGTTCTGGCTCGACAAGTTCCACGTCGACGGCCTGCGGGTGGATGCGGTAGCCTCCATGCTCTATCTGGACTATTCCCGCAACGAGGGGGAGTGGGTGCCCAACGTCGATGGCGGCAACCACAACTACGAGGCGATCAGCCTGCTCAAGTGGACCAACGAGGAGGTGTACGGCAAGTACCCCCACGCCATGACCATCGCCGAGGAGTCCACCGCCTTTGCCGGGGTCTCCCGTCCCACCTTCCTGGGGGGGTTGGGTTTTGGCTTCAAGTGGAACATGGGCTGGATGCACGACACCCTCACCTACATGCAGAAAGAGCCCATTCACCGCCGTTACCACCACAACGACATGACCTTCTCCATGGTGTACCACTATGACGAGAACTTCATTCTGTCGCTCTCCCACGATGAGGTGGTGCACGGCAAGCACTCCATGCTCTACAAGATGCCGGGGGACGAGTGGCAGCAGGCGGCCAACCTGCGCGCCTACATGGGCTTCATGTATGCTCATCCCGGCAAGAAGCTCAACTTCATGGGCACCGAGATCGCCCAGAGCAACGAGTGGAATCACGATGCCCAGCTGCCCTGGCACCTGCTGCAGTATCCCAAGCACGGCGGCCAGCAGCGACTGATCCATGACCTCAACCACCTCTACCGTCATGAAGCTGCCTTGTATCAGGCGGACTATGAGCAGGCCGGCTTCCGCTGGCTGGATCACAACGACGCCGACAACAGCATCTTCGCCTGGCTGCGGGCCGACAAGCAGGGCGCCAACCCGCTGGTGGTGGCCTGCAACTTCACCCCGGTGCCGCGTATCGGTTATCGCCTCGGGGTGCCTGCGGCCGGTCACTACCGGGTGGTGCTCAACACCGACAGCGAGCATTACTGGGGCAGCAACTATGATGTGGGTCTGGTGTTCGTCGCCGAGCCGACCCCCTGGCAGGGGATGGCGCACAGCATAG
Source organism: Aeromonas sp. A35_P (assembly GCF_002259925.1). Taxonomy (NCBI): domain Bacteria; kingdom Pseudomonadati; phylum Pseudomonadota; class Gammaproteobacteria; order Aeromonadales; family Aeromonadaceae; genus Aeromonas; species Aeromonas sp. A35_P. Next base: position 4,437 of record NZ_NEVB01000166.1, read on the forward strand.
TGCTGGATTTGCCGCCGCTCGCGACCTTGTTCATCAAACAGGAGCCTTGATGTTTGCAATGGAAAAGGGGCAGGACTACCCGCTGGGAGTGCTGCTCGACAAGACGGGTTGTCACTTCTGCGTCTGGGCGCCGCAATCGGACAAGGTGGAGCTCTGCCTGTTCGACGAGCAGGAGCGGGAGCTGGCCCGTCTCGAGCTGCCCGGCCGGCGCGGCCAGTACCGCTTCGGCTATGTGCGCGGGGTTCGGGCCGGCCAGCGTTACGGCTACCGGGTGCACGGCATCTCCCAGGAGGGGATGCTGTTCGACCCGGACAAGCTGCTGATCGACCCCTATGGCAAGGCACTCAGCCGCCCCACCTATTGGGACGATGCCCTCTATCAGGGGGACAGTGCGGCCATGGTGGCCAAGTCGGTGGTGGTGGATGATGCGTTCGACTGGCAGGGGGTGGGCAAGCCCGCCATCGAGCCGGCCCGCACCGTCATCTACGAGGCCCACGTCAAGGGCCTCACCCGCCAGCATCAGGGGGTGCCGAGCGAGCTGCGCGGCACCTATCTGGGGATCTGCCACCCGCTCATCATCGAACATCTCAAGTCCCTCGGCGTTAGCGCGGTGCAGCTGATGCCGGTGGCGGCCTTCATGTCCGAGCCCAGGCTCGAGCAGCTGGGGCTCACCAACTACTGGGGTTACAACCCCATCGCCTTCTTCGCCCCCGAGCCACGTTATGCGGCGCAGGAGGCGGTGACCGAGTTCAAGACCATGGTGCGCGAGCTGCACAGGGCCGGGCTCGAGGTGATCCTGGACGTGGTCTACAACCACACCGCGGAGGCGGGCTTCGACGGTCCAGTGCTCTCCTTCAAGGGTTTTGACAACGCCGGTTACTACGCCTTCGAGGCGGGGGCCCACGGCCCCGATTACACTCGTCACGCCAACGTCACCGGTTGTGGCAACAGCGTCAATCTGGATCACCCCAACAGCCTGCGGCTGGTGCTCGACGCCCTGCGTTACTGGGTCACCGAGATGCAGGTGGACGGCTTTCGCTTCGATCTGGCGGTCACCCTGGCGCGGGAGGCGGGGGAGTTCGACCCCATGGGCGCCTTCTTCAAGGCCATGATGGCGGATCCCGTGCTGGCGCGGGTCAAGCTCATCGCCGAGCCTTGGGATATCGGCCCCTTCGGCTATCGCCTCGGCCAGTTTCCGAGCCAGTGGCTGGAGATCAACGACCGCTACCGCGACACGGTACGCGCCTTCTGGCGCGGCGATGCGGGCAAAATGGGGGACTTTGCCACCCGGCTGGTGGGCTCACGGGATCTCTTCCCGAAGAACTGGCGCTCCCCTCATACCAGCGTCAACTACCTCTGCTATCACGACGGTTTCACCCTGGAGGATCTGGTCTCCTACAACCAGCGCCACAACCAGGCCAACGGCGAGGACAACCGGGACGGCCACGGCAACAACCTCTCCTGCAACCACGGCGTCGAGGGGCCGACCCTGGATCCACGGGTCAACAACCTGCGCCAGCAGCAGAAGCGCAACCTGATCGCCACCCTGCTGCTCTCCCAGGGCACACCGCACTTCCTCGCTGGCGACGAGATGGGCCGCAGCCAGCTTGGCAACAACAACGCCTACTGCCAGGACAACCAGATCAGCTGGGTCAACTGGCAGTGGCGACCGGAGGACGAACGGCTGCTCGCCTTCACCCAGCAGATGATGGCGCTGCGGGCGGAGTCCACCGTCTTCTCCAACCTGCAGCTGAACGACGACAGCTGGAATGGCGCCCCCAGCAGTTGCCACCAGGTCAACTGGTATCACCCGGATGGCCATCAGCTCACCGATCAGGACTGGCACGCCCCCATGGGGCAGGCGTTCGCCATGGACATCGGCATGATCGACTGCGGCGGGGAGCGCTGGTTCGTGCTGTTCAACGCCAGCGACTACGACATCCAGTTCCGTCTGCCGCCGCCCGGCGAGGGGATGGAGTGGATCCAGACCATCGATACCGCCACCAACGATGGTCTGCCGTTCCTGCCCGACGACATCAAGCGCCAGGTGGCGGTGGGCCGGGCCCACTCCCTCAAGCTGCTGGAGCGGGTGGCCCTGAGTGCGGTGGCGCTGGCGGAGGAAGAGGCGCTGGCCACTGCGGATGTTGCCGCCGTGTTGCCAACGGGATCACAGTTCCCGCTGGCGGGGTAGAGTGCGGCGCCCCGACTGGGTATGCTGGGCACCGTTATTCACGGCAAGGAGTCAGTATGAGCGGCAACACCCCCAACCCCGAGCAGTGGCGCCAGCAGTTGAGCGCCGAGCAGTATCACGTCTGCTGGGAGAAGGGCACGGAGCGTCCCTACAGCGGCGCCCTGCTCCACAACCGCAAGAGCGGCGACTACCTGTGCGTCTGCTGCAAGCAGGTGCTGTTCCACTCGGATGCCAAGTTTGATTCGGGCTGCGGCTGGCCCTCGTTTGATCGGGCCATCGACGGGACCGTGACCTACACAGAGGACAGCAGCCACGGCATGAAACGGGTGGAGATCACCTGCAGCCAGTGCGGCTCCCACCTCGGTCACGTCTTCCCGGACGGGCCGACCGAGACCGGTCAGCGCTACTGCGTCAACAGCCTGAGCCTGGACTTCGATCCCGAGCCTTGAGCCTGGCGAGCGACATGCATGCAAAAACGGCCCCCTGCCTTGGCAGGGGGCCGTTTCTTTGTGGTCGCCGCCTGGGGCGCTCAGGCCAGCAGCAGGGTGGCGCCCATCAACAGGGTCGCCAGCGCCAGGATGGGCAGCCTGAGTACCCGCAGCAGGTAGAAGCCGACGGCGGCCAGCACCAGGTCGGTAGGGGCCAGCACGGCGCTCTGCCAGACCGGCTGGTAGAGCGCGGCCAGCAGCAGCCCCACCACGGCGGCGTTGATGCCGGTCACGGCGCCGGCGAGACGAGGGCGGGCCAGCCAGCTCTGCCAGCAGGGACCCATGGCCCACAACAGCAGAAAACCGGGCAGAAACAGCGCCAGGGTCGCCAGCAGGGCGCCGCCAAGCGGGCTGGCCGGCAGCAACTGGGCGCCGAGATAGGTGGCCAGGGTGAACATGGGGCCGGGCACCAGCTGGGCCAGGCTGTAGCCGGCCAGGAGCTGCTGCTGGTTGAGGCTGTGCCCCACGCTCTCCGCCAGCAGGGGCAGCACCACGTGGCCGCCGCCAAACACCAGGCTGCCGGCCCGGTAGAAGTCGGCGACCAGCTGGCCGATGGGGCCCCCCAGCAGCGGCAGGCCGACAAACAGCAGGGCGAACAGCAACAGGGTCGGCCAGTGCGGCTGGCGCCGCTCACCAGCCTGCGGCGCCGCCGCCATTGCGCCCTCCCCCTGACGGGCACAGAGCAGGGCGGCGCCCGCCAGCATGACGAGCTGGGTGAGCAGGCCGGGCTGCCACCAGAGGGCGGCCGCGGTGGTGACCATGATCCCCTGATTTAGCGTCGTCTTGCAGAACTGACGGCTCATGGTGAGCACCGCATCGGCCACCACCACCAGCGCCAGCAGCTTGAGGCCGTGCAGGGCGGCATCGAGCCAGACGTTGTTGCCGAGCTGACCGAGACCGATGGCGGCAGCCAGCAACAGCAGGAAGGAGGGGAGGGTGAAGCCGGCGAAGGCGGCCAGCGCTCCGCCAAGGCCGGCACGGTGACGACCGATGGCAAAGCCGAGCTGGCTGGAGGCAGGGCCCGGCAGCAGCTGGCAGAGGGCCAGCAACTGGGCGAATTCGGCCTGGGTCAGCCAGCCCAGCCGCTCGACGAAGGTGCGCTGGAAGTAGCCGATATGGGCGGCCGGCCCACCAAAGCTGATGCAGCCCAGCCACAGAAATTGCATGAATACCTGTCCCACCTCGTCGCTCCCCTCGCGCATTCCATCAGACGGTGGAGATGATATGACAAAGCGGTGACTTTTTTATGACAAATCAGGGGGGGCTGCTGGCAGGTAGCCGCGCCTTGTCAGCCGGCAGGCCATGATCACTCCGTCGGTTGGCTTGGTTGTGGCAGGTAGCAACGGCCAGCCAGCCAGCAGGCGATGGACTGGCGGCTGGCATCGAAGTGAGGCTCTGGCAGATTGCGTGGGTCGCACCAGACCCAGCCTTCGCACTTCTCCGGCTCCAGCAGCTGGGGCTCTCCCTCTACCTCGGCCAGCAGGGTGACCGAGACATAGTGCAGGCCGCTCTCGCGCCAGGTCTCCAGGTTGTTGGTGACGGCGATGACGCTGGGGTTGCTGATGACAAACCCCGTCTCCTCGGCCACCTCGCGAATGGCCGCCGACTCGAAGCTCTCTCCCAACTCCAGATGACCGCCCGCAATGGACCAGTAAGGGGCGTGGCTCCCCTTGCGCTTGCCAAGCAGCACCTGGCCCTGGCGGTTGGTGAGGATCACGCCGACACCGACGCGGGGATAGGGAGTAGCCATAATGAGGAGCTCCTTGCTGGGATGACGCTAGACAAGCAGGGAGCCCATGAGCGGCTCCTTGCACAAACGGCGGATTGCACCATAAAAAACGGGCCCACCTTAGGTCGGATGGGCCCGTCATGCAAGCAGTCTGCGGCGTCAGGCGCCAGTGCGGCGGATTACCCCAGCTTGACCAGCATCTTGCCGGTATTGCGCCCCTCAAACAGCCCGATGAAGGCCTGCGGCATGCTGGCGAGCCCCTGATAGACGGTCTCTTCGGCCTGCAGGGTGCCGGCGTCGAAGGCCGGAGTCACCTCGGCCAGAAACTCGCCGTAGTGCTGCCAGTGATCGAACACGATCAGCCCTTGCATGGTGAGGCGCTTGCGGATCACCTGGGAGAGGTTGCGCGGCCCGCTCGCCTCGCTCTGGCCGTTGTACTGCTCGATGAGCCCGCACATCACGATGCGGCCGTGCACCACCATGTGATTGAGGGCGGCGTCCAGCATGGCGCCCCCCACGTTCTCGAAGTAGACGTGGATCCCGTCCGGCGCCAGCCGGGTCAGCTCGGCATCGAGATCCGGGGTCTCGCGGTAGTTGATCACCTCGTCGGCCCCCAGGCTCTTGAGGTAGGCCACCTTGTCGGCCGACCCGGTGGAGCCGATGACGCGGGCCCCCGTCCGTTTGGCGAGCTGCACCACCATGGAGCCGACGGCGCCGGAGGCGGCCGACACCAGCACGGTTTCACCGGCCTGCAGTTTGGCGATGCGGTTGAGCCCGGTCCAGGCGGTCATGCCCGGCATGCCGAGGGCACCGAGAAAACGCTGGGGCGGCAGGCGAGTGTCGGGCAGTCTGGTCAGCTGGGCGCCATTGGCGACGAAGCGATCCCGCCAGCCCAGCATGCTGCTCACCCGGTCACCCACCGCGAAATCTGGGTGGCGCGAGGCCTCCACCACGCCGATGGCGCCGCCATCGAGGGGGCCGTTGAGGGGGAAGGGGGGCACATAGCTCTTGGCCTCGCTCATGCGACCACGCATGTAGGGGTCCACCGACAGCCACTGGTTGGCGACCTGCACCTCGCCCTCCTGCAAGGGGGGCAGCGGCACCTCGACCAGGGCGAAGTCGGCGGCGGCGGGCAGGCCGACCGGGCGGCGCAGCAGTTGGATTTGATGGCTGGTGGCATTCATGGTGGTTCTCCCATTGGATCTGGTGCAAGCCTCGCCGGCGACGGGCCGGGCCCTGTGTGCCGGCGGCGCTGGATATTTTTGTTTGCGTGCAAACTAAAATCAGGTTAATCCTGAAACGAAGAGCTGACAACTGTTTTGTGTGCAAATTATTAGCCTCCCGATTTTCCTGGGGTATACTGGCCTCAGTCGTCAGCGAGGTGCCCCATGAGTGAATTGAAAAAGCAGGTCTGTTTTGCCCTCTACAGCGCCTCCAATGCCGTGATGCGGGCCTACCGGCCGCTGCTGGACAAGCTGGATCTCACCTACACCCAGTATCTGGTGATGCTGTCGCTGTGGGCGCGGGACGAGGTGAGCCTCAAGGAGATCGGTCAGGAGACCGGGCTGGATGCGGGTACCCTGACCCCCATCGTCAAGCGGCTGGAGAGCAAGGGCTGGCTGACCCGCACCGTCTCCCGCGAGGATGAGCGGCAAAAATGCATTCGCCTGACCGAGGCGGGTCGCCAGTTGCAGCAGGAGGTGCAGGGCTGCTGTCTGGCAGACAGCTTGCGCAATCAGGTGGATCTGGCCGATGCTGAACTGGCCCAGCTCAAGCAGCTCTGCGATCGCATCTCGGCCCAGCTGGGGCGTTGAGTTCGACCGACCATCCGTCTGAGGAGCCCTCCATGAGAATCTTGTTGCCCCTGTTTGTCCTGCTGCTGGGTGCCTGCAGCACCAGTTCCCACTCCCCGTCGATGGCCATCGACGATGCCGATGCCTGGCAGGCGATCTGCAAGGACGGCACCCGGGTGCGGGCTGTGGTGGAGGAGGGGATCTGCGCGGATCATCGCGGTGTTGCCATGTGGACGAATAAGCCAAGGGCCGCACGGATGGCAGAGGAAGCCGCCAAATAGTGTGATCCAGACGCCATAAAATGACACGACCGGCCGATTGGCCGGTTTTTTTTCGCGATCCCGTCGGCACTTTGCCACCTTGTTCATGGTGCGCTCAGTTTTCTCTTCCCATACTGGCCCTACAGTTCCAAAAGAGGAGAGACGAGATGCAATCATCGTTGGTTGGGCTCTCCATTCTGTGGGGGCTGGCCAGTTTTGGTGTTCAGGGGGATTTCATCGAGAGCCGTGATTCCGTTGCGCCATCCTGGCAAGCCGAGTCCAGAGTGGAGATGGAAGGTTATCTGATCGAGTCGCTGGGGGAGGATCGCTGGCTGTTCGACAACGGCAGCGAGAGCCTGCTGGTCTCCCTGCCCCAGGGGCAGTGGGTGCCAACCGGCGAGCGGCTGCGGGTCAGTGGTGAGCCCCAGCAGGAGCAGGCCGGCTGGCTCCTGCAGGTGCAGGACGTGAGCCAGGTGGCGGTCTGAGTATCCAGCGTGATCCAGCTGTTTGAACATGCAAAAAGAGGAGGCCCTTGGGCCTCCTCTTTTTGATCTCGTTGATCTCGCGCTGATCTGGGCGGCCGACGCTCAACCCAGGTGGTTGAGCGGCAGCGCCGTCTTGTGCTTGATCCGGCGCAGCACGAAGCTGGATCTCACCCCGGTCACCCCGGGAATATGGGTCAGCTTGTCCAGCAGGAAGTGCTGGTAGTGCTCCATGTCCCGCACCACCACCTTGAGCTGGTAGTCGGCGTCATTGCCGGTGATGAGGTCGCACTCAAGCACCTCCGGCAGTTCGCTGATGGCCCGATCGAAATTCTCGAACCGCTCCGGGGTGTGCCGGTCCATGGAGATATGAATGTAGGCGGTGAGGGTCAGCCCCAGCTGGCGAGCGTTGAGCAGGGTGACGTGGGTGTCGATGAGACCGGCATCTTCCAGCGCCTTGACCCGGCGGGAGCAGGGGGAGGGGGAGAGCCCGACCAGCTCGGCCAGCTCCAGGTTGCTGATGCGGCCATTCTCCTGCATCAACTCCAGAATATGCCTGTCAATGCGATCAAGTTTCAGCATTCTCCGTTCCTCGTTGCAATTACTAATTCACTTTTCCTAGATTAAGGGTGAACTATTGCAAAAACAACTGAAAATACATGCTACTTCGCAACCACTCACCGGGCCGGCAGGGGTACCATGGTTACATCTTCCGGTGGCAAGACAGAAACCCAACCCGGTCTCTGTGGCAAATGACTTTACCGGGTCAAGAGCCCCATCAGCCGTCTCACCTTATCGGGCTACGACGGGCTGGAACGAGGACATCCCCTCCCCGAAGGCAACAAAGCAGGCATCCCGGCGCCTGCTTTGTTGTTTTTGTGCGCGGCGTTCAGCCCTGCTGCGGCCGGATGCGGTAGAGGCAGCGGTGATCCCCCTCCAGCAGATACTGTTCCCGTTCCACTTCGGCCGGCGCCAGCAAGCGGCGAAACAGCGCCAGCTCGCTGCGACAAAAGCCCCGGCAGGCGCTCGCCGCCGCGCAGATGGGGCAGTGACTCTCCCACAGCAGCCAGCTGCCATCCTCCTCCTGACGCAAGTCAGCCATATAGCCTTCCCGGCAGCGCAGCTCCTTGAGCCTGGCCAGCCGGTCGGCCAGCGCCGGCTGGTTCAGCTCGGCCTGATAGCGGGCCAGCTGCTGCTGTTCCCGCTGGTCGATCAGCCGCTCCATGCCCACCGCGCCAAACAGCTGCTGGATGTTGTCGATAAGCTGCAGGGTCAGCTCGCTGTGGCTGTCGGGGAAGCGCTGCCAGGCCTGCTCGGTGAGGTGCCACAGCCGCACCGGCCTGCCGCGCCCGCGGGCCTCGTCGTTGAAACTCACCCAGCCGTCGGCTTCCATCGTCATCAGATGCTGGCGGGCGCCCATGGAGGTCATCTGCAGCTGCTCCCCCAGCTCGGCGGCACTCTGGGGGCCTTTGGTTTTCAACAGGTGCAGTATCTTGTCGGTGCTGGCATTCATGGGGCGGCTCTCGTGATCGGCTGGCACGCCAGAGGGGTAGCGCGCAGGTACCCATTATGGGGAGAGGGATTTTTTAAATCAATAATTCACTTTACTTAATCCCGTTCACTGGTCAACATAAATAAACCAATAACTTTATTTAATGAGGCGAACATGGAGAGGATCAAGGGACAGGCCAGCCTGTGGGTATTGGTGATGACGGTGACGGTGACGCTGGCGGTGGCGGGGTTCAGCCTGCCATCCCCGGTGCTGGCGCCGCTGTTGCTGGATCCGGCCCAGGGCATGCTGACGCCGGAAGCGTCGGACTGGAGCCGCAAGGTGTGGCTGGGGGTCATCATGGGGCTCTATCCGTTGTTCCAGCTGGTGGGTTCCCCCTGGCTGGGCCGTCTCTCCGATCGTCATGGCCGCAAGCCGGTGCTGACCCTCTGTCTGGTGGGGGTGCTGGTGGGTTATGCCCTGATGGCGCTGGGGATCGCCTGGCGTTCCTTGCCGCTGCTGTTGCTGAGCCGGGTGGTGGAGGGCTTCTTCAACGGCGACATCGCCATCGTGCAGGCCATGGCGGCCGACATGAGCACCGCCAAAACCAAGGCACGCAGCTTCGCCTGGATCAACATCGGCATGAACCTGGGCTGGGTGGTGGGTCCCATGATCGGCGGTTATGCCGCCGTGGTGTCCGGCGATTACAGCCTAGCGGCCTGGCTGGCGGTGGCCATGACCCTGGTCAACCTGCTGCTGGTGCTCTGGCTGCTGCCCAATCGGCCGGCAGCGGCCCGCAGTGAGCAGCCGGCACCAGCCCTCTCTTCCCGTCAACTGTTGCTGCAGCCGGTGCTGCTGCCCTACTTCGTGCTGACCCTGCTCAGCTACGGGGCGGTGCAGCTCTATTTCACCTACTTCAACGTCTGGCTGGTGGAGCGGCTGGCCTGGGATCCGGTGCAGCTGGCGCAGGCCGCCGTGCTGGTGAGCGTGCCCATGATCGCGGGATCCTGGCTGGGCTCCCGTCTGGCTCGTCATTGGCGCGGCAGCTCCCTCGGGATCGTCGGTCATCTGGTGATGGCGGCGGGCATGTTGCTCTTCATCCTGCCCAGCCACTGGTGGGGGCTGGCGCTCACCTTCATCCCGGTCGGCATCGGCATGAGCCTGGGGGAGCTGGCCACTTCGGTGGCCGTCTCCAACCGTAGCCATGCCGAGCAGCAGGGGCAGGCGATGGGGCTCTATCGCGGGCTGGCGGTGGGCAGCGAGATCCTGGCGGTGGCGGTCGGCAGCCTGGTGCTGCTGGCGGGCACCGAGTGGTCCTTCTATCTGGCGGCGCTGTGCGGTCTGCTCTGCGCAACCGGCTTCTATGGCCTGCGCCGGGCGGCGGATCGGCGGCAGCGGTTCGACGCCCAGGTCGAAGCTGGCTGACGGGATCACAGAACGAGACGGAGGGGGCTGCCGGCGCTTGCATCGTGGCGCCGACTCTGGGACGGTATGGCTCTTTGCTTCGCTTGCCCGATCGCCTGGTGCTCCCCGTTATGCTCCGCCTTGGGCGGTGGTATTGATCGTTATTTGAACGCGGGTAGGTATGGCACCGCATTCGTTTCGACACTCTTGGAGGTGATATGAGTCGTTTTCAGGCCATTGCACTGGATATGGATGGCACTCTGCTGACCCGGGATCACAAGATCTCGTCCGCCACCCGGGCCGCACTGGCCCAGGCCCGCGCCCACGGCATCAAGGTGCTGCTGGTGACCGGGCGCCACTTCATGACAGCCCGCCCCTTCCATCACGAGCTGGCCCTCGACACCCCCATCATTTGCAGCAACGGCGCCTACCTCTATGATCCGGTGCAGGAGAGGATCCTGAGCGGGGATCCGCTGGCGGTATCCCCCCTAGGCCGGCTGCTGGCCGAGGTGCAGGCGCACCAGATGGGAGCCCTGTTCCACCTCGACGAGGGGATCGGCTACCTCGGCTGCGAGGAGCATGTGACCCGGATGCGCCACTGGTCGGCGGCCCAGCCGGATCATCTCAAGATCTCCCTGCTGCCGGCGGAGGATCTGGCGAGCTGGCTCAGCCGGCCGGTCTGGAAGCTGGAGCTGTTCAACCAGGATCCCGCCCTGCTCCATCACTTCATGGCAGAGGTGGTCGAGCAGCTGCCCTTCACCTGCGACTGGGCGGCGCCCTATGCGGTGGAGCTGGTGCAGCCCGGCTGCAGCAAGGGCAACCGGCTGGCCCAGTGGGCCGCGAGCGAAGGGATCGCGATGGAGAACGTGGTGGCGTTTGGCGACAACAACAACGACATCAGCATGTTCGAACAGGTGGGGCTGGCGGTGGCCATGGGCAACGCGGCGTCACAGATCCAGGCGCTGGCGGATCGGGTGACCGCCGATCACAACGAGGACGGCATCGCGCTGGCGCTGCAGCGCTGGGTTCTGCCCGCCTAGGGGGCAGAAACAGAGAGTGGCAGAAACAGAAAGGGGCCCTGTCGGCCCCTTTTGGTTTGTCAGTTCCCGAAGGTGAACTGGATCACCCGATCCGGGAAGCGGATCCGGTTGTAGTCGCGGCGCAGCCCCTCGTAGTGGCGGATGGCGCGCTCGCGCTGGGCGCGGTAGTAGTCGCGCTGCTTGCTGTCGTTCTCGTTGCGGATCTGGCGCTCCAGCGTCTCGATGTCGCGCTCGGTCCGCTCCATCTCGCTCTTGAGATCGCTCAGCTGCTTCTCCACCAGGTACTCCTTGCGGCCGCGATCGTACTGGGTCAGGAAGCTGGCATCGTTGGGGCAGACCCCCAGGTACTCGGCGCCGGACTTGCCCTTGCTGTAGGCGAGCTCGGGAATGCAGTAGAGCTCCAGCCCCTTGGCATAGCCCCGTTTCCACTCCGCCTCATCTACCTTGAGACCGTATTCACCGCAGGTCGAGACGTAGTCGCGGGTGGCGGCCCGGGTCTTGCCCTGCTCGCCATCCTGATAACCCAAGTTGTACCAGCTCATGGTGCGGCACTCTTCTTCCGACAGCGAGCTGCAACCGGCGAGCAGGAAGGGCAGGGTCAGCAACAGGATCTTGGGGGACATGGACGACGGGCTCCGAGAGAGATGATGGGGGGCATTCTAGAGAGGATGCCGGGGCAGGACAAGGGATGAAAAGCGGCGTCGGCCGGCGCCGTTTTTTGAGCGGTTTGTCACTATTTGCGCAGGCTGGCGACGTGGCGGCCCGCGCCCTTTCCTTGTCGCCGGTCACGGGGTAAACTGCGCCATCTTTTAACTGGCGCGTAACAAAAACAATGAAAGTCCTGACCGTCGATTACCGCTCGCCCGACGCGGCGCAGCGCTTCACCGAATCCCTGCGGACCACCGGCTTCGGGGTGCTGACCAATCACCCCATCCCGAAAGAGCTGGTGCAGTCCATCTATGACAACTGGTATCGCTTCTTCATGAGCGAGCAGAAGCAGGATTTCCTGTTCAATCGCGAGACCCAGGACGGTTACTTCCCGCCGTCGGTGTCCGAAGTGGCCAAGGGCCACAGCCAGAAGGACATCAAGGAGTACTTCCACATCTATCCCTGGGGCCAGATGCCTGCCGAGCTGAAAGAGCAGGCAATGGAGTACTACCGCCTCGCCAACGACCTGGCGGCCGAGCTGCTGGGCTGGGTCGAGCAGTACACCCCGAGCGACATCGCCGCCCACTACAGCTGCCCGCTCTCCTCCATGATTGAAGAGAGCCAGAAAACCCTGCTGCGGGTGCTGCACTACCCGCCGTTCGACGGCACCGAGGAGCCGGGCGCCATCCGCGCCGCCGCCCACGAAGACATCAACTTGCTGACCATACTGCCCGCCGCCAACGAACCTGGCCTGCAGGTGAAGGGCTCCGACGGCGAGTGGATGGACGTGCCGTGCGATTTCGGCACCCTCATCATCAACATCGGCGACATGCTGCAGGAGGCCTCCCGCGGCTACTACCCCTCCACCACCCACCGCGTCATCAATCCGACCGGCGGCAGCGCCGCCAAGTCCCGCATCTCCCTGCCGCTGTTCCTCCATCCGCGGCCGGACGTGGTGCTCTCAGAGCGTCACACCGCCCACAGCTACCTGATGGAGCGGCTGCGGGAGCTGGGGGTGATCTAGTCCCCGCGCCAGGCTCACCATCCTGTAAAACCGGAGCAAAATTGCTCCGGTTTTTATTTGTTGGCAGGATTGCGCGTTAAATAGAATTTAATTAGGTAATGATGCCAATAACTCGCGTTTTATCCAGATAAGCGGCGTTGTGATTGCGCAGCCCCACCCGTACTCTGAGTGTCATTTTTGGGCCCCTTGTGGCGGGCCTCACGGTTGGAGTTCTTATGAAGCAGTCCCAATGGTCATCCCGGCTCGGTTATATCCTGGCCGCCGCCGGTTCCGCAGTCGGTCTCGGCGCTATCTGGAAGTTCCCCTATGTCACGGCCGCCAACGGCGGCGGCGCCTTCCTGCTGGTCTTCCTGTTGTTCAGTTTCACCCTGGGGGTGGCGGTGCTGATGGGGGAGACGCTGATCGGCAGCCTGAGCCGGCGCGGGGTGGTGGGGGCTTTCGGTGAGCTGATGGGCAAGCGCTGGCGCTGGGTCGGCGCCATGGGGCTGCTCAGCAGCCTGCTCATCTTCAGCTTCTACAGCGTGGTGGGCGGCTGGACCCTGGGTTACACCGGCATGGCGTTGGCGGGTAGCCTGCAGCATGGTGACGGCGCGGCCCTGACCGCTCGCTTCAACGACTATGTCGGCGATCCCTTCTGGCCGGTACTGACCCATCTGCTGTTTGCCGGGATCACCTGGTGGTTCGTGCAGGGGGGCGTGCAGAGAGGGGTGGAGCGCACCCTGCGCTGGATGATGCCGGCCCTGCTGGTGATGATGCTGCTGCTGGTGGCGACCGGCCTCTCCATGCCGGGCGCCATGGCCGGGGTGCGCCAGTTCTTGCTGCCGGACTTCAGCCAGCTCTCCGGGCAGGGGGTACTGGATGCGCTCGGGCTCGCCTTCTTCTCTCTCTCCATTGGCCTGGGGGTACACACCACCTACGGCGCCTACCTGCCAAACAGTGACGGCGTGCTGCGCTCCGGCGTCTGGGTGGTCACCCTGGCAAGCCTCATCTCGGTGCTGGCGGGGTTGATGATCTTCCCGGTGCTCGCCTCCACCGGCATCGATCCGACCGCCGGTCCCGGCCTCACCTTCATGACCATGCCGGCAGTGTTCAACCACCTGCCGTTCGGCCAGGTGCTGGCGGTGGTCTTCTTCCTGCTGCTGCTGGTGGCGGCGCTCTCCTCCTCCATCTCCATGCTGGAGCACCTGGTGCGCTTCACCACCGAGGAGTGGGGCTGGTCGCGCCGTGGCGCCTGCCGGGTGCTGACCCTGCTGATCATGGCCTCCGGCATTCCGGTGAGCCTGTCGTTCGGCCCCTGGGCCGAGTACACCCTGTTCGGCAAAACCATCTTCGATCTGCTGGACTACCTCACCTCCAACCTGATGATGCCGCTGTTCGGCCTGGTGCTGACTTTGCTGCTGGGCTGGCGGCTGGGTAAATCCATGGTGCCGGCGGATCTCTCGCCCGCGCTGCGCATGGCTCTGCTCTGGTGCTGGCGGCTGGTGGCCCCGCTGCTGATCGGCGGGATCCTGGTGCGGGGATTGCTGTAAGAGCGGCCCGGCGCCGGCCGGGCCTGAGAACCTAGTTGGGGGGCGTGGTGGGCAGGCGGGTATTGAGGTGGGAGCGGATCTGCAGCAGCGTCTTGCGGTACTCCTCGGCATGATGCTCCATGAAGGAGGCGCTGTGGTTGAGGAGCCGCTCCAGCCGGTCTACCAGCAGTGCCACCCTGGGTGCCGCCATGCCGGCCGGCCAGCACAGTTGCAGCAGCTCCAGCAGCTGCCAGGCATCGCCCGGCAGGGCCGGGAACTCCTCCTGCAGGGTCAGTGCATACTGCACGGCCAGCTGGTGCTGACCGGCCGCAGCGGCCCGTTGCCGCTCCTGGCGCAGATAAGTCAGTCGCAGCTCGCGCCGCTCCAGTTGTTTCGTCAAGTCGATGACGACCTGCTTGAACAACTGTTGCAGCAGCGGGGCCGGGGCGACCCTGGCCTGATACTGGCCGAGCTGGGTCAGGTAGCGTTTGGCATGGTGGGGCAGGCCGCAGAACTGGCTGACGGCGAAGCCGAGCAGCTGGTTGAGGTGGTTGTCCCGCGCGCTTTCCGGCGGGTGCTTGGCAAGCAGCAGCAGGGCCTCGTCGAAGCGGTAGTCCAGGCTCAGCATCAGCGCCTTGAGCAGGGCATCCTCATGAGCCCGCAGGGTGACGGCCTGGTTGAGGTAGCGATACTCCTGCTGCAGCGAGCTGATCCTGGCGGCGCTCGGGTAGTGCCAGAGCACCGCCAGGCTGGCATTGAGGATGAAGTTCTCGATGGATACCCGCAGCTTGTGATCGGCAAAGAAGCGCAGGCTGAGGGCGTTGGCCTGCTCCAGCGCCTTGCCCTCATCCTTGATCAGCAGTGCCAGCAGAATGGCCGCCTGGCGCCACTCCGGTTGCCAGGCGTTTTTTTGCAGCAGATGGCCGATCACGTCCCAGGCCGCCTCCCACTGCCCCTCGTGCAACAAACAGGCCAGCGCCAGCTCCAGCTGCAGGGCGGGCGGCAGCCGCTCCCGGTTGCGGGCCAGATCCTTGCGCGCGCTCTCCAGCCTGCCGAGTCCCAGCAGGGCATAGATCAATCCCTTGCGCGGCCACCAGGCGTCATATTCCGTGGTACAGACTGCGTAGTGCTGGGAGGCATGGAAGTGATCCTGCCATTGCAGCAGCATGTAGCCTTTGCTCCGGTCCAGCTGTTGTCCCAGCTCCCGATACTTCTGCTGCTCATAGAGCAGGTCCTCGCACAGGGCACAGCTCAGTTGCCACTCCCTGAGCCGCATGGGGGCGGGCAGGGCCCGGGTCAGCCCGGTCAACTGCACCAGCTCGCGCAGGCGGGTGGTCAGCTGCTCCTGGGTGAAGGGGATGGTCAGTTGCAGGGAAAAGTAGAGATCCGAGGGGGGATAGTGGGGTGGTTCAGGGTCTGCATTGAGCAGCAACAGCACGCAGCCCGGCTCCAGTAGCCCCAGGTAGTGAGCCTCCTGCAGCATGCGTACTCCCTCCAGGTCCTGGTGATGGCTCTGGTGGCAGATGATGGCGTCGAACGGCTGCTGGCGCAGCTGGGTGGGCAGGCTCGCGACCTCCTTGCAGTGGGTCAGCTGGGTTGACGCTATGCCTTGCTGGCTCAGCCCCTGGGAGAGCGCCGTGCTGAGCATGGTGTCGTCTTCGATCAGGAGGATCTGCATCCTTGGCGCTCCTTTGCTGGCTCAGGATCGGAACAAGTATGGCATGTGCTGGAGTCAAAAAGAGCTATTACTCTGTTACAGAGGCGCCGTGCCGGTCAACCCCTCGCCCGAGCTCACCTGCGGTGGGGGATGGCACCGGATTGACAAGAAACACCACCACGCCGCCATAGGCAGCCGAGTCGGCCAGCCGGTTTTCCCACGTTTGATCCCACTCGCCTCCCTGCACCAGCCCCACCTTGAAGGGGAGGGTCAGCCGCGTCAGCGTTTGCAGGTAGCGCGCATAGCCCGGCTCGGTGCGACGGCCACGGTAGGTCTGTACCACCAACTCGTCGACCGTGCCGGCGAGGGCGTTGAGGGTGGCGACGTCGCCGGTGCGGGTCCAGTCCAGCAGGCCGGTGATGCTGATGGCGCAGCCGGCGGGCAGCTGGCTGCGCAGCTGGCGCAGGAAGTCGCCATAGTCCGCCAGCCGGTGGGTGCGGGCATCGAAGTCTATCTGGATGCCGCGCACCCCATTGCCCTTGCGCTGCCAGGCCGCCAGCTGGTTGGTCAGGCTCTTGATAAGGGCCTCATCCCAGTCGAGCCGCTCTACCCGATAGGCGAGCCAGAGCTCCTTTACCGGCAGCTTGCTCGGCGCTATGCCCTGCCCCTGAAAACGCACGGGCTGGCGCGCATCGAGGGGGCCTATCTCCCCCTGATGCAGGTAGAGCCGCTGTGCCTGCTGCAGCACCGGCTGGGGCCTGACCCCGGCCCACAGCCAGAACTGGCGGTAGTGGCTCGCCTCGACGGCGGCGCTGGCCTTGGCGCTCAATAGCGCCAGCATCACCAGTAATATTTGAGCTGTTTGGCCCACTGGCTCGTTCCGTACTGGCGTTTGAGGGTGTTGAACCAGCCCTTGCGCTGGCTGAGGGGGATCTCCTGGCTGCCGCAGCTGTTGTTGCCGCTCGGGGCGTAACAGTTGATGGCGCGGTAGAGGGCGTAGGCCTTCTCCTCCTTGGCGGCCTTGGGGTTGGCGATCACCTGTTGATACCAGTCGAGCCGGCTGCGCTGCTGGCCGGCAAACAGCTCCCGGCTGCCCGCCAGGGTGTCGGCCCCCGGCCGCTGCAGGAGCGGATCCCAGTCCAGCCCCTGGCTCAGGAAAAACTCGCCGAGGCAGTTGAGCGCCTTGGGGGATTTGGGGCTGTTCGCCAGGGTGGTGACCACCGCGGTGAGCGCCGGGCATTGATACTCCTGGCTCCCTTGCCAGTCGAACGGGGCGGCCAGCGGGGCCGGTGCCACGTACTCCAGCAGCGGAATGCGGTAGTGATCGCTCTGGATGGGGCTCTCCTTGGCGAACACCTGCTCCAGCCGGCCGGCCCGCTCCAGGGTCATGGCCAGCGCCAGTTGCAGCAGCTGATCCTGCAAGGGGGTGGGCTGGCTGGCGAGCAGGGCGCGCCACTGCTGCTCCGCCTCGGGTAGCGCCTGACTGGCCGCCAGCGCCATGCCCTTGAGCACCTGCTGGCTGAATGCCAGGTTGTTGAGCGGCCCCTTGCCGAGGGCGGGAGCGGCGGCGATGACGGCGGCATAATCCTTGGCAAGATAATAACGCTCGGCCTGCTGCAGATAGGCGAGCCAGGCCGGGTTGCCGGCAAACTGGGCGCTCTGCTGGGCCAGCTCGCCGCTTTGCAGCGGTTGCCACTCGTCCCAGCTCTCGTGCAGCCGCAGCCGGCGCAGATCCTGCACCAGGGTCAGCTGCGGCATGGCGGCTGAGCCGGTGAAACCGGGCTGCATCAACAGCTTGAGGTCTATTTCGTTGAGCAGCTCCGGGTTGCCCGGCTGGCGGCTCGCCTGCTGGAACAGGCCGGCCAGCGCCGCTTCGTCCCCCTTGAACCAGGCGAGCCGGCGCAGCAGCCCGTTGGCGGAGTCGAGATAGCGCCCCTCTGGGTAGCGGCTGCGATAGTCGGCGATGAACTGCTCGGCGCGCTGCACGGCAGCCTGGTCAATCTGGTTGCGATCCAGGGTGCCCCAGTCATCGAAGGCGCTTTGTTGGGACTGGTTGAGGGCGACCCGGATCCGCATGTAGTCCGCCGTCTCTTTCAGCCAGGGCTGGTCCTGCCCGGCGAGGGCGGCAAATTGCTCATCGGCCTGCGCGAACTCCCCCTGATAGAAGCGCCGGCTGGCGGCCAGGTAGTCGGCAAAGCCCTGGCCGGCGGCCGACAGCGGCACGGCCTTGGCTTCTGGCGCCGTTTCGGTCTGCTGGGCGCACTGGCCCAGCATGGCCAGCCGCTGGCGGGCCAGCTGGCTGCGCTCGTCGGCGCCAAGGGCCGGGGTGTCGACCAGCGCCTGCAGGAAGGCTTCGGCAGAAACGGGGTTGTTGCTGATGCAGCGCCCCTCGCTCCAGCCGGCGGCCCGCTCCAGGGCGGCCTGGGTGGTGCTCTGCTCGATGCCAAGACCGGCGGCGAGCGCCAGCAGGGGATCCGGCCCGGCGGGGGCCGGCTCGGCCTGGGGCGGGTTGAGCAGGGCCGGGTTGAGCAGATCCTCGATGGCGAAGGGCAACGGCAGCGGCGCCTTGGGCAGCGAGAAGGCCTGCTCATCGGCCAGCAGCAGCGCCAGGTTGGTGCGGGTGTCGTTGTCGGGGGAGAGGAACGGCAGCCCGTTCAGGTGGCACTGGGCGGCGGTCAGTTGCAGGGTGAGCGGCGTCTCGCAGCCATCCGGGCCGCAGGCCAGGACGGGCAGGCTGCACAGGGCCAGCCACAGGGGGGTCAGTTTCATGGGCGCTTCCAGCAGGAGTCGGGATGCTGGCACGCTACAAGATGCCTTCGCCCCTTTCAACTGACCATAGGGGCAGGTCGGCCGGCGGCGGGCCTACTGCAGACCGGGCCCCTTGGCCGAAAAGGGGCAGTCGCGCTGCTGGATCCGTTGTTCCCCCGAGCCCGCAACCCCCTGCCAGTGCAGGGCGAGCTGGCCGAGGCGACCCAGGTGGCGCAGCTCGAATTCGTAGCGCAGACAGGGCTCGGTGAGGGGCAGGCTGGCCATGCCGGCCGGCAGTTGGTAGTCGTAGCGCAGCAGGGGGCCGTCTGTCAGCGTGCTGCGGCTGGGCAGCAGCCCTTGTGCCGTGGGGACGGGGGCGGCCAGCCGGCGGCGCAGGCTCAAGGGGGCGTCGATGGCCTTCTGATAATGAAGGCCGTTCATGGCCGCCAGCTCCTCTTCCAGCCGCTGCAACTCCCCCTCCAGCCCGCTCAGCGCCGCCCCCAGCTGTTGATGGGCGGGGGAGGCGCAGCCCCCCAGCAGCAGGGTGAGGAGCAAAAGCGGGGCGCGGGTCGGGTGCATGGGCTCTCCTTTGAGCGCACGGATGGGCCGGGGCTGACTATAGCAGGGTATTGGTGGGCGGCGCGGCGCGCAGCAGACCGGCGAGCCGCTCCAGCCCCTCGGCGACGCGGGCGTCGGTGGCCGGCTGGCTCAGGCTCAGCCGCACCCCCTGTGGCGCGGCAAACTGGCCGGCGGCGAAGTGTTCCCCGCTCGCCACGCCGACGTCAAGGGCGTTGGCGGCCTCGGCAAACTCCTGGCTGCGCCAGGGCTCGGGCAGCGGCAGCCAGGCGTGCATGGAGCCCGCCTGCCAGCAGGCCCCCGGCAGCAGGTGGCGCAGCAGCTCGCCGCGACGTGCCAGGATCTGCCGCTGCTGCTCGACCAAGGGCATGATCTGGCGCTGGCTCACCAGCTTGCAGGCCAGCTCGATGAGCAGCGGGCTCACCATCCAGCTCGACAGTCTCATCGCCTGGGCGAAGGCGCCGCGCAAGTGGGGCGGGGTCAGCACGAAGCCGACCCGCAGGCCGCCGCAGGCGATCTTGGCCAGGCTGCCCAGATAGATGACTCGCTCCGGCGCCAGGTTGACCAGCGGCGTCACCGGTTGCTGGGGCAGCAGGCCGTTGACGTCGTCCTCGATGATCAGCAGATCGTGACGGCGGGCGATGGCGACGATGGCCTCGCGCCGCGCCAGGCTCATGGTGGCGGTGGTGGGATTTTGCAGGGTGGGGGTGAGGTAGAGCAGCTTGGCGCGGCGGGTGCGGCAGGCCGCCTCCAGCGCGTCGGGCAGCAGCCCCTCCTCGTCCATCGCCAGCCCCACCACCTGATTCTTCAGCTGACGGGCGTTGCCCAGCATACCGGGGTAGCTGAGCCCTTCGCACAGCAGGGTCTCCCCCACGCAGCCGGTGGCCAGCAGGGAGAGCATGATGCCGTGCTGGGCGCCGTGGCTGAACAGCAGATACTCCTCGCGGCCCTCCACCCCCTGCTCGGCCAGCCAGTCGATAAAGAGCTGGCGCTGGCCGGGCTGGCCCGCCTCCTTGTCATAACCGAGCAGGGCGTTGAGATCCCCGTCCGCCACTTCCGCCAGCATGGGGCGGATGATGGCGGCCCGATCCAGCTGCACCGGCAGGTTCTGCCACAACTCGATGCGGTGCCCCTCCTCCTTGCGGATCACCCAGGCGTTGGCCGGATCCTCATTCTCCCCCTTGACCCAGGTGCCATGGCCGACCCGGGCGGCCAGCAGCCCGCGCCGCTCCGCCTCGCCATAGGCGCGGGTGACGGTGCCGACGGTGACCCCCAGCCTGTCCGCCAGCGCCCTGTGGGTGGGGAGCCGGGTCTGGGGCGGCAGGGAGCCGTCCTGAATGGCCTGCTCGATGGCCTTCACCAGCTTGAGGTAGAGGGGGCCGGCGAAGGGGGTGAGGTCCGGGGTCCAGATTGTCATGGTGACAATAAATCCATTGATCGAAATGTATCGGCAATATAGCGTGATTTTGAACCCGATAACAATCAAAAACAGCACATTGTATCGATACAATGTGCGCAGTTCAGGAGTACAAAGATGACGATCGAATGGTATGCCACCCTGTTTGGCTTTGCGGTGCTCACCTGTGGCACGCCGGGCCCCAACAACCTCATTCTGACCGCCTCCGGCGCCAACTTCGGGGTGCGCCGCACCCTGCCCCATCTGATCGGGGTGGCGGTGGGCCAGCCGGTGCTGCAGATGGTGCTGGCGCTGGGGCTCTACCCCCTGTTCGAGCGCTGGCCGCTGCTGCGTCTCGGCTTGCAGATCTTCGGCAGCCTTTATCTGCTGTGGCTGGCATGGCGCATCGCGGTGGCCGGCGCTCCCGGTGACCCGGCCCGGCGCGCCCGTCCGTTGACCCTGCTGGAGGGGCTGGGCTTTCAGTTCCTCAACCCCAAGGCCTGGATGATGGGGATCTCCGCCATCAGTCTGTTCAGCCTGCCCGGTGCCAGCTACTGGCCGAGCCAGTTCGCGGTGATGGCCATGTTCGTGCTGGTGGCGCTGCCGGTCTGCTTAGTCTGGGTGCTGTTCGGCCATCAGCTCAGCAACTGGATCAGCACGGATCGGGGCTGGCGCCGGCTCAACGGCAGCCTGGGGGCGCTGACCGCCCTCTGCGTGGTGATGCTCTGGTACTGAGCGCCGTCAGAGGCCGCATAAAGATGCGAAGAAAGTGCATTTGCGACCTTGTCTGACGGGCACCGGCTCTGCATATTAGAAGGCTTGTCGCCGAGTCGGCGCCCTGCATCATCAAGAGGTTGAGATGGATCTGAACTGGTTGCTTCCCCTGGCGGGCTTTGCCCTCATCACCTGCGGCACGCCGGGCCCCAACAACATGCTGCTCACCAGCGCCGGTGCGGCCCAGGGCTTTCGCCGCAGCGTGCCCCTGCTGGTGGGGGTGGTGGGGGGAATAAACCTGATGATCCTGGCCACGGCGCTGGGGCTGGGGGTGATGTTCGAACAGGTGCCGCTGCTGCACGACGGGCTCAAGCTCATCGGCTCGGCCTACCTGCTCTGGCTGGCCTGGAAGGTGGCGACCGCCAGCGACCCGGCCGAGGGCAATCGGCCGCTGATCCCGGCCCATCAGGGGGCCATGCTGCAGCTGCTCAACCCCAAGGCGTGGATGATGGCGCTCTCCGCCATCAGCGGCTTCACCCTGGCGGGGGAGGCCTACTGGCCCTCCGCCATCTGGGTGCTCGCCATCTTCTTTATTACCGGCCTCTATACCGGGGCCTTCTGGGTGCTGTTCGGTGCTCAGGTGCGCCGCCTCATTCGCACCGCCAGAGGCTGGCGTCGTTTCAATCTCGGCATGGGGATCGCCACGGCGGCCTGCGTGCTGATGATCTGGATTTAGTCCGGGCTTGCGTCCGGGCCTTTACCGGCTGTCTTGTTGGCCCTGCGGGGCCTTTTTTATTCACGGGGCGGTGCGATGACGCGCGCCGTCCTCTGTTCGGTTTGCACGATTGATTCACACGATCGGTTTGCATGATGGTTTTACACGATCGGTTCACAGAAGGAGGTCCCATGAAATGTATCGGTCTGCTGGGTGGCATGAGCTGGGAGTCCACCGTCAGCTACTATCAGGCGCTCAACCGGGGCGTGCGCGAGCGGCTCGGCGGCCTGCACTCGGCGCGGGTGCTGCTGAGCAGCGTCGACTTCGCCGAGATAGAGCGGTTGCAACATATCGGTGACTGGCCCGCCACCGCCCGCCTGCTGGCGGCCGAGGCGCGGGCCATCCAGGCCGGCGGCGCCGATTTTCTGCTGATCGGCACCAACACCATGCACAAGGTGGCGCCGGAGATCGAGGCCGCCATCGACATCCCGCTGCTCCATATCGCCGATGCCACCGCACGTCAGCTGCAAGCGGACGGGATCCAGAGGGTCGGCCTGCTCGGCACCCGCTTCACCATGGAGCAGGAGTTCTACAAGGGGCGCCTGCAGGAGAAGTTCGGGCTGGAGGTGCTGGTGCCCGGCGAGGCGCAGCGGGAGCGGGTGCATCGCATCATCTATGACGAGCTGTGCCTTGGCGATATTCGCGACGCATCGCGGGCCGAGTATCTGGCCATCATCGCCGCGCTGGCCGACGCGGGCGCCCAGGCGGTGATCCTCGGCTGCACCGAGATAGCCCTGCTGGTGGGGGACGCCGAGGCCGCGGTGCCGCTCTACGATACCACCGCGATCCACGCCGAGGCGGCGGTAACCCTGGCGCTGGCTTGATGACCATGGCTCTGCTGGCAAGCGGATGAGGCAGATAGTGGGTTGGAATATGCCGGCGCTACGGTACCGCTCTACGATACCACTGCTATCCACGCCGAGGCGGCGGTAAGCCTGGCGCTGGTTTGACGACCATGGTTCTGTTGGCAAGCGGATAAGCCAGAAGCTGTCCGGCCGCCGGCTCGGCAGGGCTTGACCTTGCCGCAGGGTTGCTGCTTAGGCTGAAGGTCCGCTTTGGCCAACGAGGAGTGACTCATGCAGCGTCGCGATTTTCTCAAGCTCTCCACTGCCGTCGGTGTCGCCGGTGCCCTGCCCTGGTGGGGCCGGGCGGTTGCCGCCGAGCGGCCAGCCCTGCCGATTCCTGCGCTGCTGGAGGCGGATGCCAGCGGTGTGTTCCAGCTCAGGGCCCAGCCGGGCCAGATGCAGTGGCGACGCCAGCCGACCCGCAGCTGGGGCTACAACGGCAACCTGCTTGGCCCCACTTTGCGTGCCCGCCAGGGGCAGGCGGTGCGAGTCCGGGTCGCCAACCAGCTGGCGGAGACCACCACGATACATTGGCACGGGCTGGAGGTGCCGGGCACCGCCGATGGTGGCCCGCAGGCCAGCATCCCCTCCGGTAAAGAGTGGCAGGCGGCGTTTCGCATCGAGCAGCCGGCGGCCACCTGCTGGTATCACCCCCATACCCACGGACAGACCGGCCATCAGGTGGCCATGGGGCTGGCCGGGCTCTTCATTCTCGACGACGAGGAGAGCCTGCGGCTGCCGCTGCCCCAGCGCTGGGGGGTGGACGACATCCCGCTGGTGCTGCAGGACAAGCGGCTCGATGGGCGGGATCAGGTGGATTATCAGCTGGACGTGATGAGCGCGGCGATCGGCTGGTTCGGCGATCTGATGCTGACCAACGGCGCCGTCTATCCGACCCACGACGCCCCCCGCGGCTGGCTGCGGTTGCGGCTGCTCAACGGCTGCAATGCCCGCTCCCTCACGCTGGCGACCAGTGACGGCCGCCCCTTGTATGTGATCGGCAGCGATGGCGGCCTGCTGGCGGAGCCGGTGGCGCTGAGCGAGCTGGCGCTGCTGCCGGGGGAGCGCTTCGAGGTCATGGTGGATGCCCGCAACGGCCAGGCGTTCGACCTGCTCACCCTGCCGGTACGTCAGATGGGGATGACCCTCGCGCCGTTCGATGGGGCCCTGCCACTGCTGCGGATCCGGCCCTCTCTCATCGAGGGCAAGGGGCGCCTGCCGGACAGCCTGGCCCGGCTGCCTGCGCTGCCCGCCACTCAAGAGTTGCCGAGCCGCACCCTGACCCTGTCGATGGATCCCGAGCTGGACCGGCAGGGGATGCAGGCGCTGATGAGCCGCTACGGCCACGGCGCCATGGCGGGCATGAGCATGGATCACGGCGATACGGGCACCATGGTAGGCATGAAGATGGACGGGCAGGGCGATGCCATGGCCGGGATGAAGATGGACGGACAAGGCGACGGGATGGCCGGGATGTCGATGGCAGGGATGGATCACGGCGACATGGCCGGGATGCAGGAGGACAAAGGCAGTGCCAAGCCACTGGATCTGCACGGCGGCAACCGTATCAACGGCCGGGCCTTTGCCATGAACGACCCGCAGTTTGCGGTCAAGCGCGGCCGCAGCGAGCGCTGGATCATCTCGGGGGAGGGGGACATGATGCTGCACCCCTTCCATATTCACGGCACCCGCTTCCGGATCCTGAGCGAGAACGGTCAGCCGGTGGCCCCTCATCGCGCCGGCTGGAAAGACATGGTCAAGGTGGAGGGGGGGCGTAGCGAGGTGCTGGTGCGCTTCGATCACACGGCGCCGAAGGAGCGGGCCTACATGGCTCACTGTCATCTGCTGGAGCACGAAGACACCGGCATGATGCTCTCGTTCACGGTGGAAGAGTAAAGAAAATGGCCCGTTCGGGGCCATCTTTTTTACTGGTCAGATCTCACTATCTGGCTGCGCCACATACCCCTCGGCATAAAAGCGTGTAAAATTGCGCCCTGAATTTTCCGGCCGGCGCACGCCGGCCGCGACTCCTTACACGCAAGGCTGACATTGTGACTGAAGTAGATAGATTCGCGGACATTCGCCCCTACCGCGATGAGGAAGTACCGGCAGCCATCGAACGGCTGATCCGGGATGATGAATTCATCGGTGCCATCGCCAAGTATCGCTTCGGCTCCCTGATGAGCTGGCTGGGCTGGGCCATTCGCCCGCTGATCCGCCAGTTCCTGCGCCACAAGTGGGCCAAGGTCACCACCATCCATCAGGTGCAGATGGGGGTGACCCGCTACATGACCCGGATGATCGCCACCTCCACCCAGGGGGTGACTTTCTCCGGGCTTGAGCATCTTAAAAAAGAGCAGGGCTACCTGTTCGTCTCCAACCACAGGGACATCGCCATGGATCCGGCGTTCGTCAACTGGGGTCTGCACACCCATGGTTTCGATACCGTGCGCATCGCCATCGGCGACAACTTGCTGCGCAAGCCTTGCGCCACCGAGCTGATGAAGCTCAACAAGAGCTTCATCGTCAAGCGCTCCGCCAAGGGGCCGCGGGAGATGATGAAGGCGCTCGGCGAGCTGTCGGCCTACATCGGCCAGTCGGTGCACGAAGGCCACTCCATCTGGATCGCCCAGAAGGAAGGGCGCGCCAAGAACGGCGATGACAAGACCGACCCGGCCATCCTCAAGATGTTCTATGTGGACGGCAAGAAGCAGAAGATCGAGTTCGTCGACTACATGCGCAGCCTCAATATCGTGCCGGTCAGCATTAGCTATGAGCTGGATCCCACCGACAAGGCCAAGGCGCGCGAGCTGTACGAGAAGTCCATCAACGGCAGCTACGAGAAGGGCGAGTTCGAGGACATCGAGAGCATAGTCGCCGGCATCGTCGGCCAGAAGGGGCGGGTACACGTCTCCTTCGGCGCCCCCATCACCGAAGGCTTCAGCGATCCGGACGAACTGGCGGCGCTCATCGACAAGGCGATCTGGGGCAACTACCGCCTCTTCCCGGGCAACTACCTGGCTGCGGATGTGGCGGGCCACGCCAATACCATCGAGCAGGCCGCCTTCCTGAGCCGTCAGTCCGAGGTACCGGAAGAGCACAAGGCTATCTGGCGTGCCATGTACGCCAAACCGGTGGAGAACGCCGCCAAGGCTTGAATGACACCGGTTTTGACCAGGTGATGCGAAAAAAACGGGAGCTGATGCTCCCGTTTTTGCGTCTGGTCAAAGTCGCCGGCAATGGAGTAGTGAATAATATTGTTTCAGCTGGTACGATCACCCGGCGAACGCGCTTGCCCCGCTTGGCAAGCCGAGGATGAGTGTGTAACAGTGCACTCACCACGCCGGAGAGAGCCATGGCTCCATCCCGGTCTGCACGGATAGCAGACGGTGTGACACAAGGACCTTCAACGGGTCCTTTTTCATTTTGCGGTTAAGATGTCGCCTGAATACACCTAAGGAAGCGCCATGATCACCGGCAGTCTGAATACCTTGCAGCGTACGCCGCTGCCCGCCCCGCTCGACCGCATCCTGGTCGAGGTGGTGCAAAGCGTCGACCGGTGGCGGCATGCCCCGCTCGGCAAGCAGGAGGTCGACGGCCTCAAGCTGTTCTGCCTGGTGAGCGAGGAGCTGACCGAGCCGGCGGCGGATCGCCGTGGCGAGTTCCATCAGCAGTACCTGGACATCCAGCTGCTGCTCGCCGGCGAGGAGTGGATCGGGGTCGGCCCGCACACCTACGCGAGCGAAGGGGCGGATCACCCCCATCCCGATCTCTGGTTCGTCGATGACGAACAGACCAGTTATCTGGCGTTGCAGCCCGGCGACTTCGCCATCTTCTGGCCGGGAGAACTGCATCGCCCCCTCTGCACCCCCAACCCGCCGGCCAAGGTGAAGAAGCTGGTGGTTAAGGTGCACCGGGATCTGCTGGCCGGCCTGTAACCGCTGGCGCAGCCTGACTGAGACGAGTGGCCGGAATCATCCGGATTTGCACTTAACATATTGAAAAATTGGGCGCACTTTCCTGCGACCATAAGCCCCCGGCAGGGGAATCCCATCCATGTTGGATGACACGACACTGTCGGCATAAAGCCGAAGCACAGGAAGATGTAGAACATGAGCAAGTTGGTATTGATCCTTAACTGCGGTAGCTCTTCCCTGAAATTTGCCGTAATGGACGCCGAAACAGGTGAGGACATGCTGTCCGGCCTGGCCGAATGCTTCAATCTGGATGATGCACGTATCAAATGGAAACTCCACGGCGTCAAGGGCGAGGCCATGCTGGGCGCGGGTGCCGCGCACCAGGAAGCCCTCGACCACATCGTGGGTCACATCCTGCCGCAGGATCCGACCCTGGCCGAGCAGCTGGTGGCCATCGGCCATCGCATCGTGCACGGCGGCGAGCAGTTCTCCCGTTCCGTTCGCATCGATGACAGCGTGATCGCCGGCATCGAGGCCGCCATTCCGTTCGCTCCCCTGCACAACCCGGCGCACCTCATCGGCATCCGTGCCGCCCTCAAGGTATTCCCGGCGCTGGCAGAGAAGAACGTGGCCGTGTTCGACACCGCCTTCCACCAGACCCTGCCAGAGGAAGCCTACCTCTACGCGCTGCCCTACAAGCTCTACAAAGAGAACGGCATCCGTCGTTACGGCGCCCATGGCACCTCCCACCGCTTCATTGCAGAAGAGACCGCCAAGGCGCTGGGCAAGCCGCTCAATGAGCTCAACATCATCAACTGCCACCTGGGTAACGGCGCCTCCGTCTGCGCCATCCGTGGCGGCGAATCCGTCGACACCTCCATGGGCCTGACCCCGCTGGAAGGGCTGGCGATGGGCACCCGCTCCGGCGACATCGACCCCGCCGTGGTCTTCTTCATGCACGACCAGCTCGGTTACAGCGTGGAGCAGATCAACCACACCCTGACCCGCGAGTCCGGCCTGCTGGGTATGACAGAGGCGAGCAGCGACTGCCGCTACGTCACCTCCAACTACGCTACCGACGCCGGTGCCAAGCGTGCGCTGGACGTGTTCACCTACCGGGTGGCCAAGTATGTCGGTGCCTATGTCGCCGCCATGGACGGTCGTCTGGACGCCCTGGTGTTCACCGGTGGTATCGGTGAGAACGCCGCCATGGTGCGCGAGATGGTGCTGGAGCGTCTGGCCCTGTTCGGCTTCAAGGTCGACAAGGAAGCCAACAACGCCGCCGTGCTGGGCGGCGAGGGCCCCATCACCGCCGAAGGCAGCCGCCTGGCGCTGGTGATGCCCACCAACGAAGAGCTGGTCATCGCCCGCGATGCCCTGAGCCTGGTCGGCTGACGCCCTCGCTCCCAGACAACGCCCGGCCCCTGCCGGGCGTTGTCGTTTGTGGGCCGGTGCCCATTTGACATGGGGTGGCAGATACGTACCCTGACCGCAGTTTCACGCACAGGAGGATGGGATGAAGGAGACGATTTTTCGCTGGCTGGCCGGGCTCGGGCTGGAGGTAACCGGCATGACGGGGCTGGTGATCGCCCTCGGCTTCATCGTGCTCACCTCGCTGGTGCTGCACATGCTGCTGCATCGGGTGCTGCTGGTGCGGCTGGTGGGCGTGCTCGGCAAGACCATGCAGGTGTGGCTGCCGCCCCAGCTGCAGCAGCGGCTGTTCTACCGGCTCGCCTTCGTGCTGCAGGGGGCCGTGTTGCTGGGGCAGGCCGAGATCTGGCTGCCGCGCGACTCCGAAAGCCTGCAACTGATCGAGATGGTGGCCCAGCTCTGGATCCTGCTGTTCCTGCTGCTGGCGCTGTTCGCCCTGCTCGACTGCATGTTGTCGGTGAGCCGCTACACCCGGCTCGGACGGGATCTGCCCCTGCGCGGCATCTTCCAGGGGGTGAAGCTGGTGGGCAGCATCCTGGTGGGCATCCTGATGATCGCCCTGCTGCTCGGCAAGTCGCCGCTGTTCCTGTTCAGCGGCCTGGGTGCCATGACCGCGGTGCTGATGCTGGTGTTCAAGGACCCCATCCTGGGGCTGGTGGCCGGCATCCAGCTCTCCGCCAACCGCATGCTGAGCGTCGGTGACTGGCTGCAGATGGACAAGTACGGCGCGGATGGCGAGGTGACCGACATCGGTCTCACCACGGTCAAGGTGTCGAACTGGGACAAGACCATCACCACCATCCCCACCTATGCCCTCATCTCCGACTCCTTCAAGAACTGGCAGGGGATGACGGAGTCGGGTGGCCGGCGCATCAAGCGCAGCGTCAACATCGACATGACCAGCGTGCGCTTCCTGACGGCGGACGAACAGTTGCAGCTCAAGCAGGCCCAATTGCTGGCGCCCTATCTGAGCCGCAAGGAGCAGGAGCTGAGCGCCTACAACCAGCAGCTGAGCGATGCCATCAGTTGCCCCATCAACGGCCGCCACCTCACCAACCTCGGCACCCTGCGCGCCTATCTGGATGCCTACCTGCGCGCCCACCCCGGCATTCGCAAGGACATGACCCTGATGGTGCGACAGCTGGCACCGACCACGGACGGCCTGCCGCTGGAGATCTACTGCTTCACGGCGACCACCGCCTGGACCGATTACGAAGGGATCCAGGCCGACATTTTCGACCACATTTTTGCCATCATCGAGCAATTTCATCTGCGGTTGCACCAATCTCCCACAGGTTACGATATGCGCGCCTGGCAAAAGGGGTGAGCGACCATCAGACAAGGGCTGGCGGCGGATAAAAAAAGCGATATTAATCGCTGACCCGCCGCCACTTGTCAGTTGAAATTTGCCCGGCAGAGGAGAAAAATGGCGGCCTTCTCTTCGCCCCCCGGAGCGCCAGCCGCTCCCGGGTCAGCCCAGAGTCTTGAACCACGTCATCCATTACAGGAAAGTTATGAAGCTCCTCCACACTACTGCGGCCGCGCTGTGCTGCAGCCTCCTCTTGAGCGCCGCGCCTGCGCTCGCTGTTGAATACGCCCTGCCTGCGGCCAACAGCCGCCTGGTGGGTGAAAATCTGGAATACGTGGTCCCGGCCGAAGAAAACGGCCAGCCGCTGGAGGCCGCCGCCGCCAAATTCCAGCTGGGGCTGACCAACATGCTGGAGGCCAACCCCAAGGCGGATCCCCTGCTGCTGCAGACCGGCGAGAAGCTGATCGTGCCGCACCAGCTGATCCTGCCGGATGCGCCCCGTGAAGGGATCGTGCTGAACGTGGCCGAGATGCGCCTCTACTACTATCCGAAAGGTAAGAAGGTGGTGGAAGTGCTGCCCATCGGCATCGGCCAGCTCGGTACCGACACCCCAGAAAACTGGGTGACCAGCGTGCAGCGCAAGAAGGCGGGCCCGACCTGGACCCCGACCGCCAAGATGCATGCCGAATATGCCGCCCGTGGCGAGACCCTGCCGGCAGTATGGCCGGCCGGCCCGGACAACCCCATGGGGCTGTTCGCGCTCTACATCGGCAAGATGTACGCCATCCACGGCACCAACGCCCAGTTCGGCATCGGCCTGCGGGTGAGCCACGGCTGCGTGCGCCTGCGCAACGACGACATCGAGTACCTGTTCAAGAAGGTGCCGGTCGGTACCCGCGTCCAGTTCGTCAACCAGCCCATCAAGGCCAGTGTCGAGCCGGATGGCCGCCGCTACCTGGAAGTGCATCAGCCGCTCTCCCGCAATCAGGAGGAGTTCAACTCCAGCCTGCCTGCGCCGCTGCCGATGACCCCGGCGGTGACCCGCTTCATCGCCCACGCCGACAGCGACTCCCAGCTGGTCAAGCAGGCGCTGGAGCAGCGCAGTGGCATGCCGATCGCGATCAATCGCTGATTGGCACCTGCCGACATGGCCCCGACTTCTGGTCGGGGCTTTTTTTTTGCCGCCGTGGCGGGGTTGTGCCACTGCTCGTGCCCGGCGGATAAGCAGTTGCTGCGTCAGGATAAAATCTGGCGGAACGGGGCAAAGCTGGTCTGTTGGTTAAAGATGAAACGTTTATATTGTGTTTTCTGTTTGTTAAAAAAGGTTGAGGTCATGGGATCTGCTGATTAAGCTAGGGCGGTTTTTTTAAGGAAGAGTCCGTCGTCAGAACGGGCACACACGTCACATAACGGAGTTTTGAATGACAGCCAGCACCCCCATGCTCATCACCTTTCTGGTGTACATCCTCGGGATGGTTCTGATCGGCTTTATCGCCTATCGCTCCACCCGCAACTTTGACGACTACATCCTCGGCGGCCGCCGGATGGGGAGCTGGGTGACAGCTCTCTCCGCCGGTGCCTCCGACATGAGCGGCTGGCTCCTGATGGGCCTGCCGGGCGCCGTCTTCATCGGCGGCATCTCCGAGAGCTGGATCGCCATCGGCCTGACCCTGGGCGCCTACCTCAACTGGCGCTGGGTCGCCGGCCGGCTGCGGGTGCATACCGAGAAGAACTGCAACGCCCTGACCCTGCCGGACTACTTCACCTACCGCTTCGAAGACAAGAGCCGGGTGCTGCGCATTCTCTCCGCCCTGGTGATCCTGCTGTTCTTCACCATCTACTGCGCCTCCGGCGTGGTGGCCGGTGCCCGCCTGTTCGAGAGCACCTTCGGCATGAGCTATGACACCGCCCTCTGGGTCGGTGCCGCGGCCACCATCACCTACACCTTCTTCGGCGGCTTCCTCGCGGTGAGCTGGACCGACACAGTGCAGGCCACCCTGATGATCTTCGCCCTGATCCTCAC
Organism: Aeromonas sp. A35_P; assembly: GCF_002259925.1. NCBI lineage: Bacteria > Pseudomonadati > Pseudomonadota > Gammaproteobacteria > Aeromonadales > Aeromonadaceae > Aeromonas > Aeromonas sp. A35_P. The sequence continues at coordinate 35,884 of NZ_NEVB01000166.1, forward strand.
CCCGGTGTTCGTCATCATCGCGGTGGGCGGCATCGACACCGCCATGGTGCAGGTGGCGGCGCAGAACGCCGGCAACCTCGACATGTTCAAGAACCTGGACTTTATCGCCATCATCTCGCTGATGGCCTGGGGCCTGGGCTACTTCGGCCAGCCCCACATCCTGGCGCGCTTCATGGCGGCGGACTCCCACCACTCCATGACCAACGCCCGTCGCATCAGCATGACCTGGATGGTGCTGTGCCTGGGAGGCGCCGTGGCCATCGGCTTCTTCGGTCTCTCTTACTTCTCCACCTTCACCGAGCAGGCTGGCGGTGTGACGGCCAGCCCTGAGCGGGTCTTCATCGAGCTCTCCAAGATCCTGTTCAACCCCTGGATCGCCGGCGTGCTGCTCTCCGCCATCCTGGCGGCGGTGATGAGTACCCTTAGTTGCCAGCTGCTGGTCTGCTCCAGCGCCATCACCGAGGATCTCTACAAGCCGTTCCTGCGCAAGAACGCTTCCCAGCAGGAGCTGGTGTGGGTCGGCCGCGCCATGGTGCTGGTGATCGCGCTCATCGCCATCAGCGTTGCCATGAACCCGGAGAACCGGGTGCTGGGGCTGGTGAGCTACGCCTGGGCCGGCTTTGGTGCCGCCTTCGGCCCCGTGGTGCTGCTCTCCGTGCTCTGGTCGCGGATGACCCGCAACGGCGCCCTGGCGGGCATGCTGGTGGGCGCCCTGACCGTTATCGTCTGGAAGCAGTTCGGCTGGCTGGGGCTCTATGAGATCATCCCGGGCTTCCTCTTCTCCGGACTCGCCATCGTGGTGTTCAGCCTGCTGGACAAGGCCCCCTCCAAGGCCATGCTGGAGCGCTTCGACGACGCCGAGCGCGAGTTCCAGACCCCGCCGGATGCGCTGGGTCAGCCGGCAACCGTCAACTGAGTTGGCTATTGCAGATAACAAAAAGCCCCGCGATGCGGGGCTTTTTTATGGCGCTCAGGTAGGCATAGTCTGTGGCGCGGCTGTGTGCAGAGCAGGCCGGTCGGCAAGGGTCTCTGCCTACCCTTGCGCGGCGAGCCAGCGCTGCAGCTGCTGCACAAACAGCGCGGGCTGCCAGTAAAAGTAGCTTGCGTGATGATCCTTGATGGTTGTGGAGCCAAACTTTTATTGGTTGTAATGGATAATGAAACAAGCCCCTGGCTGGAGGACGGTGTCAGGTGATAACTAGATCTGCCCCTTCGGTACAAACTGGATATGAGTACGTTAAGGAAAGTGCGAACAAGTCCTTGATGTGAGATCATGAACCCCACTTGGCATCAGGGATGAGGTTCAGCATGAGTCACCAGCTCACCTTCGCGGACTGCGAGTTCAATGGCAAACGCCGTAAAACCCGTAAAGAGATATTCTTGGCTCGCATGGAGGCTGTGCTCCCATGGCCAAGGATGCTGGGGGTCATCGAACCCGTCTATCCCAAAGCTGGTAACGGGCGTCGTCCCTACCCACTCGATACCATGCTCCGCATTCACTGTATGCAGCAGTGGTACAACCTCAGCGACGGCGCCATGGAGGACGCACTCTACGAAATTGCCTCAATGCGTCTGTTTGCCAAACTCTCCCTGGACCAGGCTATCCCTGACCGCACTACCATCATGAATTTCCGGCATCTGCTGGAGCAGCACCAACTGGCACGCCAACTATTCGAGGCCATCAACCAGTGGCTCTGTGACGCTGGCATCATGATGAAGCAAGGCACGCTGGTCGATGCCACTA
>NZ_NEVB01000167.1:0-3033 GCF_002259925.1 Aeromonas sp. A35_P
CCATTGCACAACATAAGAGACCACATCGTTGGTCGTGGCCGTATCACTCGCGAGCTCAGTAGGGCGCAACCCCGGGAATATCACACCAGAGTCTTGCATCGCAATATCAGCAATCGCTTGGCTATCTGTACTGACGATCACCATATCAAACTCACCACTGGCAAGTGCAGCTTGCGTTGTCCAACGGATGAGTGGTTTTCCCGCCAGCGGCTTTATATTCTTTCCAGGCAGGCGTTTACTGCCACCTCGAGCTGGAATAATCGCAATATTCAGGGACATTACACCAACCCCTTGATATCGAGCTGCGCCTTGTGGAAGTCATCCATACGGCCGATGTCGAGCCAGTATTCGTGTATTGGGAACATCAATACATCTTCCTGCTTGGCTATTTGTTGTTCAAGCAGAGTGGGCATATCGATACGCTCTTGCTTAGGTACATTCGTGAATAATTTCGGGCTGACCACATAAATACCAGCATTGACAAAATAGCGCTGGATAGGTTTCTCCTGCATTTCAAGAATGCGGTGCCCGTCTCCACTGATTACCCCATAAGGGATCTGATAGTCATATTCGCGAACACACATAGTGGCCACTGGCTGGTACTTGTTATGGAAATCGAGTAGGCGATTGAAATCGACTGTAGTGAGTACATCGCCGTTGATCATGATAAGCGGCAGGGCAGGAATATCGGCAGGAAGCAGGCCCAAAGCACCACCAGTTCCCAAAGGGGTTTCTTCATGCACATAGCGAATATTGGCTCCCCAAGCAGAACCGTTTCCAAAATAGCTGGTAATCTGCTCAGGCATATAATGGGTGGAGATGTAGATATTCTTGAAACCCGCTTTGAGGAACTGGTTCAGCAGGGTTTCCAGTATGGGTTTATCCCCCACCTTGAGCATAGGCTTGGGGCAGCTGTCGGTGAGCGGGCGCAGCCGGGTACCGAATCCTCCCGCCATGATGAAGACGGGGTTATCATAGCTCGGCGTTTGTGCTGCCTGTTCCCAAGTTTCCAGCCCAATCAGCCTGCCAGCATCATCCACTACCGGCAGGGAAAGAATGCTGCGCTCGTGCATGATCTCCAATAGTTGTGTACGGGCCATCTTGGCAGAGACGGTGATAGGAGCGGTGTTCATCACGGTCGTAACGCTTTGCGTCAGAGCCACATTGTTCAGGATGGCACGGCGGATATCACCGTCAGTGACCACACCCAGCAGGTGCTGATCTTCATCGACGACCAGGCAGACCCGTAGCGCCTCAGCATTGATCACGGCCAGGGCATCACGCACCGAACGTTCGGGCGACAGCACCACTTTTTCCCAATTCTTGCTCATCCAATCCATCCTTTACTGCTTGATAGGCATCACGCTGCCCCGGGCAACGTATGCAATCTGCTTTTCTCCAAGAGGGCGCGTCAGCGTAGCGCCAGCTCCGACCACAGCATCAGTGCCAATTGATATGCCCTGGATCACTGCGGCACCCGTGCCGATATGGACTCTTTCGCCTGTTACTACACCACCGGATAATACAGCCCCCGGTGCAACATGATTGTCACTACCCAAGTGGCCATCGTGATCCACAATGGCGCCGGTATTGATGATGCTGTTGGCTCCAATCCGAGCACCAGCCTGAATGATGGCCCCCGCCATGATCTGGACACCCTCTTCCAGCACGGCGTAATCAGAGACCATGGCCTTCTCGCTGATGACCCTGGCAAAGCGGTAGCCAAGGGCTCGATATCGGGCAAACAACTCGGCCCGCAACGAGCTGCCTGGCAGGGAGCCGATACCATTGATCAACTCAACCTCATCCGGGCGATGAGTCAATATCTGTGTCTCGTCGTGCCAAAGGGGAATATCTGCCAGTACGGCGCGTGATACACCTGTAGCGGGTGCAACCAAGGCGAGAGGAACCACCCCCTGGCTACGCAACATGTCGACCAGCACGGAGGCATGCCCGCCAGCCCCGAGCACAATAACTGGTTTATTCACGGATAGGTTCACCCGCCAGATATGCACGTTTAGCCGGTTGCCCCAGGAGCTGCCAGTAGGCATAGGGGCTCATCCCATCGCCCGGGCGCTTGATGGCGAGGTTGTCGGCACAGAGGATGGCCCCCTCCTCAATGTCGCAGGCAGCCACCAGGCTCTTGCGTGCGATCTCTTTGTTCTTGAACTCACTCGGGCGAGGCCCTTTGATGCCGTCTCCCAGTGCCAGCTCCACATCGCGGATCCCTTTCACCATGGCGGCCAGTTCATCGGGTTCTAGCGAAGCCTTGTGATCAGGCCCTTCCATGTTGCGATCCAGCGTGAAGTGCTTCTCGATGAGGCAGGCTCCTCGGGCGACTGCAGCCACCGGGATGGTGATGCCCTGGCTGTGATCCGAATAACCGACCGGCAACCGGAAGGCGTGCGACAGGGTATCCATGGCTTTGAGGTTAATATCCACCATGGGCGCTGGATATTCAGTCGTGCAATGCAGCAGGGTCACCTTGCTGGCAAGGGCAGCCTGGCCAGCCTCACTGGCATAGGCAGCCATGAAGGCAGCCTCCCCCGGTTGAGCATCAAGCGGAGCCGTCAAACCGAAGGCAATAACCCCCAGAGCCGCTTCCACTTCAGCCAACGTGGCCATGCCGGTCGAGACGATCAACTCGCAGCCAGTGCGGGCATGGGCCAGTACAAATGGAGCATTGGTCAACTCCCCGGAAGGGATCTTCAGTGTCTGCAATTTCAACCGGTTTACCAGGAAGTCCAGGCTCTCGTTATCAAAAGCGGTGGACAGAAACTCGATGCCGAGCGACTCGCAATGGGCGATCAGGCGAAGATGGGCATCGAACGAGAGTTCAAGGCGGGAGAGCATGGCAAACTGACTCTCCTCCTTGCCGGTATTCGCGGTTTGATAAGCCGCCTGTTTGGCCTGTCGAGTCACCAAGTTGGCAGCCTTGAAGGTCTGAAACTTGACGACATCGACGCCTGCCTGGTGGGCGGCATCAATTAGCGCCACGGCGAGTGCTTCATCGCCATTATGGTTGACGCCGGC
>NZ_NEVB01000168.1:0-2970 GCF_002259925.1 Aeromonas sp. A35_P
ATGTTGCCAGTGGTAGCGCGGTGATATCCGATGGATTGGCCTGTTTCAGGGCGGTGAAGGAGGCCAATTGTGAGCACCTGGGTGTTGTCACCGGGGGCAACCTTGACTTGCTGGATCATCCGGCATTCAACTGGGTAAACACGATGATAGGGAATGTGAAGAACTCGCTGCGGGGCAGTTGCCATACGCTCGGAGCGAAGCATTTACCGAGACATCTTGCTGAATACTGCTTCCGGTTTAATCATCGTTTTGACCTCAAAAGCATGTTGGTTGAATTGGGGCATGCAGTCGTGGCAAGCCCTCCGATGCCATATCGGCTCTTGAAGCTGGCTGAGGGTCATGGGTAATCAGGAATACCTTTGAAATGTACCCCTGTCTCTATCTAACCAAGGAAGAGACGGAGCGCTTTGACGGGGATTTTCAGGGCTGCCTGGAGTCCTTCTTGCGCGGTGAAAACCATAGGGTGGAGGGAATCGCCCTGGCCAGCAGCTGTCTGCTGATGAACCGCGAGTGGTTTTTGCAGCTGGGGGGCTTTGATGAGCAGTTTGTCGGCCATGGCGGCGAAGATCTCGAACTGATAGACCGCCTTACCCGCCACTATCCCATCGGGCCAAGGCCGGATGACTATGCCCTCAATATCAAGGCCCAGCATCCGGGGGATTATCAGGGCTTTCGGCGCTATTTCAGCTATTATGCGCTGCCCCATCTGTTTGCCGGCCGGTTTCTGGTGCACCAGTGGCATCCGCGCCCCCTGACCCACCCATACCATAAGCGGCGGGCAGGCAATGATCAGCTGCTCGAGCAGATGCTGGCACGCAGCGAGGCAGAGCGGGGCCCGCTTAAGGGGCCCGTGGTGCCCTGCAACGACCTTGGTGGAGAGCTGCCCGATTTTCGGGAATGGATGATCCGCTTGCAGGAGGAGGCTGGCTACCCGGTGCAGGAGTATCCGGGCCTGCTTCGCTGGCAGGATGGCATCAAACCCAAGCGCCCTTTGTGGCGCAAGCTGCGCAAGCTCTACCTCAACCCTCGGGCTTTTTTCAGAGACATGTTCAACCCCAGGTCTCGCTGAACTTTTTTATCTGAGCAATTTGCATGACTCTATGGACACAATCCGGCGGCATTATGGCTCGCAGCGCCCAGATCGGTGCCTGCCTGGACCTGCCCCTGGCTCGCTTCACATCCCCTGATGACCCACAACCGGGTGATGTGCTGATCGGCTGGGGCCAGAAGGCCAATACCCGTCAGATCAAGCAGCAGGCACAGGCACTGGGCCTGCCCTACTGGCAACTGGAAGACGGCTTTATCGGCTATATCGGCCACCCTGCCAAGGGGGGGATGGCGGTGTCGCTGATCGCCGATCCGGTCGGCATCTATTACGATGCCCGCCAACCCAGCCGGCTCGAACAGCTGATCGCCACCCCTTGCGATGCCGGCACGCTGGCGCGGGCCGAGCGACTGATAGGCGAACTGGTACGCCTTGGGGTGACCAAGTACAACTGTTATGCCAGTCGCCCTGATACCGCCTCGGCCGCCGGGCCCCGCAGCCCGGTTGCCGAAGTGAAAGGGCTACCGGCGGCACTGGCTCAACGCCTGCTGCAAGACGCCAGGCCCAGAGTCTTGCTGGTCGATCAGGTGGCCGGCGATCTCTCCATCCCCGGCGCGCTCGCCAGCGAAGCCGATTTTGTTGCCATGGTGGAAGCGGCGCGTCGCAACCCCCCCCATGCCCGTCTGCTGCTGCGCACTCACCCGGATACCCGCTTTGGCAAGAAGAGCGGCGTGCTGGCCAGGCTGAAGCTGAGCGATGTGGAGATAGTGGCCGACCATTGTCATCCCCACGCGCTGCTGAGCCTGGTGGATGCCGTCTATACCGTCTCATCCCAGCTCGGCTTTGAGGGGCTGTTGCTGGGCAAGCCGGTCTACTGCTTCGGCATGCCGTTTTATGCCGGCTGGGGGCTGACCCACGACAGCAAGCAGTGTGAGCGCCGCAACCTGCCGGTGTCGCTGGCCCAGTTGGTGGCGGCGGCCTTGATCCACTATCCGCGCTACCTTGACCCCGTGCTCGGCCAGCGCTGCGAAGTGGAAGAGGTGATCGCCATCATCGCCCGCCAGCAAAAGCCCGCTCCCCGTTGGCGCAGGCTCTATCTGGTCGGTTTTTCGCTGTGGAAGCGCGCCTTTATGCAGGCGTTTTGTCATCACCTGGCCGAGGAGCTTCGTTTTGTTCGCAAGCCTCCCAAGCGGCTGACCGGCGATGAGCAGGTGTTGGTCTGGGGCAGCCGGCATCCCGATCTCACCTCGGCCATTCGGGTGGAAGATGGTTTTATCCGCTCTCGCGGGCTGGGCTCCAACCTGTGTCGTCCCTCTTCCCTCTCCATCGATCCGGTGGGGATCTATTTTGACTGCCGCACCCCAAGCGGGCTCGAGCAGCTGCTCAATTACCAGCAACTGACCGAGCAGGAGGTCATGCGAGGCCAGGCTCTGCTTGAGCTGCTCAAGCGACACGGCGTCAGCAAATACAATGTGGGCACAGTGCAGTCGTTCACACCGCCGGCGGATGGCCGCACGCGGGTGCTGGTGGTGGGCCAGGTCGACGGGGATGCCTCCATCCTGACCGGCAGTCCAATCATTCGCAGCAACGAGCAGTTGCTGTGGGCCGTGCGGGCTGCCAAACCCGAGGCTCATATCATCTACAAGCCGCATCCGGATGTGGTGGCAGGCAACCGGGCCGGTGCCATCTCGGCTGCCTGCCTGGCGGAGTGCGTCGACAGCCAGGTACTCGATATCGGCCTCACCAGCCTCTATCCCCATGTGGACGAGCTGCATACCATGACCTCGCTGAGCGGATTCGAGGCGCTGGTGCAGGGGGTCAAGGTCACGACCTGGGGTCAACCCTTCTACAGTGGCTGGGGCCTGACCACGGATGCCCACCCTCCTGCTCGTCGGCAACGAACCCTGCCTTTGGCCGCTCTAGGC
>NZ_NEVB01000169.1:0-2903 GCF_002259925.1 Aeromonas sp. A35_P
GAATTATAAAGATAATTAATTTTTCTAATCCGCCCCGGCCTCCTAGGATGATCGCCTAACGTCTTAGGAGAAAGAGTCATGTCGTCTATCGTAGTCGTAGGTGCCAACTGGGGTGATGAAGGCAAAGGCCGCATCGTGGATTATCTGGCAGGCCAAGCTGGCGCCAGCATTCGCTTCCAGGGCGGCAACAACGCCGGCCATACCGTCGTCAACGACCTTGGCACCTTCAAGCTGCACCAGGTTCCGAGCGGTGTGTTCAACCCGGATTGCCTGGTCGTGCTGGGCCCGGGCATGGTGATCAGCCCCGAGAAACTGACCGTCGAGCTGGACGAAGTGAAAGCCTCCGGCGTCACTCCCAAGCTGGCCATCTCTGATCGCGCCACCCTCTGCCTGCCGCTGCACGCCATGGAAGATACCCTGGAAGAGCAGCGCCTGGGCGACGGTGCCTACGGTTCCACCCGTCAGGGCATCGCTCCCGCCTACGGCGATCGCGTCATGAAGAAAGCGATCCTGGTGGGCTGGCTGAAACAGCCGGAAGTACTGGTCGAGCGCATTCAATTCTTCCTCGACTGGAAACTGCCGCAGCTCAAGGCCCTCTACCCGACCTTCGAATTCAACCAGACCGCCCAGGAGATGGCTGACTGGCTGCTGGAAGTGTCTGCCCCCTGGCTCGACTCCGTCTGCAACGTCAGCATGCCGCTCAAGGAGCTGCAGGCCGAAGGCAAGACCCTGCTGTTCGAAGCCCAGCTGGGCGCCGGCCGTGACCTGATCTACGGCGAGTACCCCTGGGTGACCTCCTCCCACGTTTCCGGCGCCTACGCCGGCATCGGTGGCGGCCTGCCGGGTCTGCGTCCCGAGCGCGTCATCGCTGTCGCCAAGGCGTTCAGCACCTCCGTCGGTACCGGCACCCTGCTGACCGCCATGGAGAACCAGGACGAGTTCCGCAAGATCGCCAACGAATTCGGTGCCACCACCGGCCGTCCCCGTGACGTCGGCTACTTCGACGCCGTCGCCACCAAGAACGGTGTCGAGCTGCAGGCCGCCACCGAAGTGGCCCTGACCAAGCTGGACTGCCTGACCGGTCTGCCGGATCTGAAGATCTGCGTGGCCTATGAAGGTGCCCACACCGAGAACCCGATCTGGCCGCAAACCGCCGCCCTCAAGCCGGTTTACGAGCAGATGGAGAGCTGGAGCGAAGACATCACCGGCTGCCGCACCTTCGCCGAGCTGCCCAAAGCGGCTCAGCAGTACGTACTGCGCATCGAAGAGCTGCTGGGCGTACCGGTGCCGATGGTCTCCGTCGGCCCGGGCCGTGACGAGATGATCCTGCGCTAAGTCGCGCGATCGGCTGTCAGCACAGTAAAAAACCGGCATCCATGATGCCGGTTTTTTTATGCCCGAGGGCACCACCGCGCTTTCGCAGCGCTCACCACAATCAACACAACGACTCATATCATGGCAGCAGGACGACCACTTTGAGCGGTTGGGTTACTCATCTTTTCCCCCTCTTCGCTAGACTGATCCCATCATCCACCGAGGAGCCTCACCATGAAGATTGCCAAGCGCACCCCCCTGCTCTCCCTGCTGTGCGTGGCGGCCCTGCCCGCCAGTGCCATGACCCTAAAGAGCAGCGACATCCACGAAGGCCAGCTGATGGACAAGGCCTTCAGCTTCAACGGCTTTGGCTGCAGCGGCGACAACCGCTCGCCCCAGCTGAGCTGGCAAGATCTGCCCGCCGGCACCAAGAGCGTCGCCATCACTGCCTATGACCCCGACGCCCCCACCGGCAGCGGCTGGTGGCACTGGCTGGTGGTGAACCTGCCGGCCAGTCAGCGCGAGCTGCCGAGCAACGCCTCCGGCAAGCTCAAGCAGGGGCTGGAGCTCAAGACCGACTTCGGCAGCCAGGGCTACGGCGGCCCCTGCCCGCCCGCCGGCCACGGCATGCACCGCTACCAGTTCACCGCCTGGGCCCTGCCCCAGACCCTGGAGGTGAAGGCAGACACCCCGCCCGCCATGGTAGGCTACATGCTCAACAGCATGGCCCTTGGCAAGGCCACCCTGACCGCCACCTTCGTCACCCCCTAGGAGTCCACCGGATGAGCACGCCGCTGCTGCAACTGCACCACTATCTCGGGATCCGCCAGCAGCCGCTGCACCGGGTGCTCATCTACGCCCCCACCATCATCTGGGTGGAGCAGGGTCACAAGCAGTTGTGGTGGCAGGAGAAGCGCCTGGCATTCGATCAGGCGAGCTGGCTGCTGATCCCGGCCGGTCACCAGCTCACCTTCGTCAACCAGCCGGAGCAGGGCAAGTTTCGCTCCCGCGCGCTGACCCTGTTGACCCCGCCCCCCGTCGAATGGCTCAGCACCGCCCAGACCGGCCCGCTCAGGGAGCCGCGCCTCGCGGTCAGTCCGGCGCTGGCCTTCTGTTTCGAGCTGGTCTGCTCCATGGCGGATCGGCGGCTCAATGAGGCCACCCAGGCCCAGCTGCTGCAGGGCTTTTATGCCGAGCTGCAGGCCGCCGGCGGGCTCGACCTGCTGTTTCCCGCCCACACCATGACCCTCGGCGAGCGGCTGGCCCGCTACCTCGGGGTGGAACCGGGCGCCGATCACACCCTGGAGGGGGTCGCACCGCACTTCGCCATGAGCCGCGCCTCCATGGCGCGCAAGCTGGCCGCCGAGGGGCGCAGCTTTCGCCAGCTACTGACCCAGGTGCGCATGAGCCACGCCCTCACCCTGCTGCAACAGGGTCTGGCGCCGCTGGAGACGGCCCTCGCCTGTGGCTACGACTCCCCCAGCCGCTTTGCCGCCCGCTTCAAGCAGGAGTTCGGCCTGACCCCCTATCAATACCTGCGCTCCTGCCCCTCCTCTCTCTCGCTGGTTGCCGACAAGAAAGTAAATAAT
>NZ_NEVB01000170.1:0-2896 GCF_002259925.1 Aeromonas sp. A35_P
CCTATAGCAGCAGGGCTCTGCGGGCAGAACTCCGGCGCAGAAAGATAAAAGCGGTTATCCCGCAACGCAGCGACCAGCAACGGCACCATAAGGGACGTCCACTGGTGTTAGACAAAGCTCGTTATCGTAGGAGAAATGTGGTCGAACGGTGCTTCGGATGGCTGAAGAAGTTTCGCCGATTCTCAACGAGGTATGAAAAGCTGGCGGGAAGTTTTGCTGCTTTTATCAAGCTGGCTTTCTGCCTTCGTTACTTACGGGAACTATTGGTGGACAGAAAACCAGCATTTTGAGAACACAGCCTAGTTCAATCAGCTCAATAGCAGGCCTTATCAATGGCCGCATGATCGGCGCTCCAATTTTCTCACCTTGTTTGCGGATCTCTATGGGCACTGTCCACATTGCAGATTGCAAGTCAAAGTGATGCTTTTCAGCTTGAATGAGTTCGCCCTTGCGACCGCCCAATAGCAGAAGCAGTTTTATGTAGATGCGATTCTTCTCAGTGATTTTTGACTCGTGCAAATAGCGCCAAAGTATCCTGATCTCGTTGTCATTTAGCACCCGAGTTCGTTTTCCTTTTTTACCGCCAACCTTTTTTGCTGTGATCCCAGCGGCAGCGTTAATTTCCAAAATTTGTTCATCAATCAGCCAGTCATAAAACTTGTGCAGCACAGACACCAGACGTTCTGTGTTTGAAGGGGACGACTCCGAAACCTCACGAAGACAGTTTCGCAAGGACAATTCATTGATGTCAGTTAATGGGTACTTGCCAAGTCGGGGCAGCAAATATATTTCACTGCTGCGTTTTTGGTAGTGCCACGTTTTCTCCTTTAGCCCTTGCTTACCGGCAGAGTCTATCCAGTCTCGAAAAATCGATTCGAAGCTTTGATTAGCAGAATACTTAGCCCGTTCCTGCTGTAGGTAGAGCTTGGGGTTTCGGCCTTGATCAAGTACTGCCCTTAACCTATCCAGCTCATTCCTGGCTTCAGCAAGCTTCATAAGGGGGTAAGTACCTATGTCTACCCGCTGTTGCTTGCCATCGAACCGATAACGAAACTGAAAAACAATTTTGCCCTTGGGCGATACCCGAGCACTTAGCCCATCTCGGTCGGCTTTTACTACGGTTTCTTTTGCTTCTTTATTTAACCTGGCATCGAGCCAGCTAACTGATAACGCCATGTTATAAGCCCAGCCCTAGTTTTGATTTTAATGATTGTTTACGTGATTCTGCTTTGGGTTCTGGCGCTGTACTCACAGAAGTAATTTCAACTTCTGGAGCATGGCCATCCATCGGTACAGATGTCGTGGATAGATTGGGTTGGCTCATGTGAATTAACCCAAAGGTGGCCAGCATCCGCAGACGCTCAGCGCGTTCCCGTGGCGGCGTCTTTTCCAATTCTTTGAGCAGTTCAGGGTGGCTCCCTGGGGGAATGTTGACGACAACTCTCATGATCAGGCCCCATAAAACCAGAAGCCTCGGACGTTCGCCAAAACAGACTGTTCCGGCACGATGATCTTGCTTCGTGAAAAAATCTCCTTGGCCGCTTCCTTATAAGCCAAGGCTCCACCTCCGGCGATCAATACCAAGTCCGCATTAATGCTTTCGTCACGCATGGATTGGCGCATGGCTGTAAGAGCAACAGGCGCTACCTTTTTCATGGCAGCATTCAGATAAGGTGAAATATCGACTTTTTCTCCAAATAGCAGCACCTGCAAGTCGCCGGTTCTCATTGCTTTTTCAAGTCGATCCATTCCGACTTTGGCACCGTGATCTTCCGAAATCAGCTTATCAATGGTTTCCAGTAGCACGGACATTGCCTGAAGACTGGTTCCTGATGAGCTGTAGCGAATTTCTCCGGCCTCAAGGGCAACCCAGTCAACAGAAAAAAAGCCGGGATCGATGACGACGACGCGACCTTCTTCAATCAAGCCCAAATCTCCACCTGTTTGAACCAAATCCATATAGGCACCGGCAGGCTGCGGCAGCACTTTGACGTCATGAACAGTGATGCTGCGCTTAGGCGTCACTTGATGGACACCTTTTAAACGCTGCACAAGGTCAGACTTACGTTGTGGTTCATGAAACTGGGAAACCGGTAATCCAGTGACAACCAAATCGATGGATTCTGTTTCAGCCATTAACAAGGCGGCATGAAAAAGCGCCTTATAGGTTTTTGTGGTGGGATATTCCGGGTGAAGCTCTCGTTCCCAGCCTTGAAGGCGTCCAGCAGGCACACCAGCGGCCCAACGCTCATTATCGACAGACACATACAAACAAGTTTCATCATCACCTCCACCGATACGCTCCGGCATACGTTCCGCAGGACCGGCACCCGCAGGCAGAATAATGGTTTTCGGTTCACTGCCTGATTGGCCAATTGCCAGCTTCAGGTTTGAGTAACCGATATCTACGCCTAGTACAAACATACTCCTGATTACCCATGACCCTCAGCCAGCTTCAAGAGCCGATATGGCATCGGAGGGCTTGCCACGACTGCATGCCCCAATTCAACCAACATGCTTTTGAGGTCAAAACGATGATTAAACCGGAAGCAGTATTCAGCAAGATGTCTCGGTAAATGCTTCGCTCCGAGCGTATGGCAACTGCCCCGCAGCGAGTTCTTCACATTCCCTATCATCGTGTTTACCCAGTTGAATGCCGGATGATCCAGCAAGTCAAGGTTGCCCCCGGTGACAACACCCAGGTGCTCACAATTGGCCTCCTTCACCGCCCTGAAACAGGCCAATCCATCGGATATCACCGCGCTACCACTGGCAACATGCCGTTTTGCCCAATCAGCAATGGACTTGGTTTTGAAACCATCGACCACCGTCATCCGCATCTTGATTGGATGCCCTTCCTTGTTCAGGGCCACTGCTGCCACAAATGGCGTCTTGC
>NZ_NEVB01000171.1:0-2727 GCF_002259925.1 Aeromonas sp. A35_P
GGAACATACTTATCTCCGTGCACTCAAAGTGCTCTAACGGTTTTCAATCAACCGCACTGGCCACGCTTGGGCATTTCCAAGTGCTCTGGCGGTTCACTCAAATGTCATTATCAGGATTCGGTGCACTGGCGGTGGGCAGAAAGGTGACAAATCCTTTCATCTATCTGCCTATTGCATTTTCGCAAAAGTATGAGAATAGGCTCTGTTTGGCGGCGGATGACCTAGTCAAAAAAATCGAGACGCCAAACGTCGTTTGCATTCTGGCCTGAACTCGCCAAACGGTTTGTATCTTCTTGACGATACGTCTTTTTAGTCGTTTTCAAGTGAAATCGGGCTGTATCCCTTGTCAGGTATGGGATTGCGCGAGTTGATTTATATCGAGACGCCAAACAGTGATTGTTACGGCAGTTTTACGTTTGGCGTTTCGATCCAAAAGCCAAACGGATAGTGGTTTTGGCTTTTGGGATTAATTGGATGGGGAAATTGGTTTGGTAGAAATCGTCAATGAACAATGGAAAGCAGAGGTATCAGATTTACTTCAGCAAGAAACAGACAGGCTAAAAGCGCTGGCACGAGTTGAAGTTGATGACTTTTGGGTTACCCATTACAAGGTTCGTGAGAATGCGCCCTTTAAAGATTGGGGGCTGCTTGGTGTCCGTATCAGAGACTTTAAGTATGGCTTTGGCATAGAGTGGTACATCAACAGCTTTCACGGTCAACGAGGCAAGCGCGTGGTCTTTAGCAAGGGACTGCGTATTTCAAAGACGAAGCTGAGATACTCATTTTTGGACTGCCAAGGTCTAGCCAAAGAATGGGAGTTAGCGCTGGCCATGGAGAAAGAAGAATTCTTCAGTGATATTCGACGCCAAGTTGATAAGCTCAACATGCTGCGTCGCAGAGTGAATGCCTATTGAGTTAACTGCGCTACTTCACTCGCGGCAACTGGTCCCAGCGTGTTGTGTAGGCGGGAGACAAATGCTCTCGCTTCATCGACCAATCTTTCTTCGTACCTTGTCCAGCAAAGAAAACCTTTCCGGCACCACTTTGGTTAATGGTGTCCAATACAGACATTAACTGTTGGCTATTAGAGCGGGTCGATACGTCATCGAATAGTCCTGGTTGAAACATGCCTGGGTCGTAAAAGTCAGACAGCATGACGCCCGCTTTGGCATAACGAAAACCATCCTTCCAAATTCGCTTGAGTAAGTGATTGGCCAGCTCGATAAAATCCCGCGTATCGCAACTGGGGATCAGTAACTCACCGGATGCGGAATTGCTGTACTGCGGCTCGTTGTCCTTAAAGGGGCTGGTTCGTATAAACACGGTCATCACTTTGGCTTGCTGCTGTTCTTTGCGTAGCTTCTCAGTGGCGCGGGTTGCGTATTCACATACGGCCTGACGTAACAATTCAAATTGCGTTACTTTTGCGCCAAATGAACGGCTACAGACGATTAGCTTCTTAGTTGGCGGGATCTCTTCAAGTTTAATGCACGACTCACCATTGAGCTCTCTGACGGTTCTTTCTAAAACCACCGAAAACTGGTCTCTGATGGCTCTAGGAGAGGCGTTGGCTAGGTCTAAGGCTGTGATGATACCCAACGCATTTAAACGCTTAGAAAGCCGTTTACCAACACCCCAAACATCATCAACTGGGACTAATGCGAGCAATCGACGTTGCCGATCTGGATTGGTCAGGTCTACAACCCCCTGAGTGGCGGGATATTTCTTGGCGGCATGGTTAGCCAGCTTGGCGAGTGTTTTAGTAGGTGCAATGCCTACACAGACGGTGATCCCAATCCAGTGGCCTATGCGCTCTCGCACTTGTTGCCCGAACTCGACAAGGGATAGGACAGACTCAATACCGGTTAAATCCAGAAACGCTTCATCAATGGAGTAGACCTCTACTCGTGGTGCCATCTCCTCCAAAGTGCGCATCACTCGACTGCTCAAATCTGCGTACAGCGCGTAATTGGACGAGAATGCCAAAATGCCATGGCGCTGCATTTCAGCTTTGATCTGAAAGACGGGTACGCCCATTTTTATACCGAGTAACTTAGCTTCACGTGAGCGTGCAACCACGCAGCCGTCATTGTTAGACAGCACCACAACCGGCGTATCTTTTAAATCAGGACGAAACAGCTTCTCACAACTGGCGTAAAAATTGTTGCAGTCCACCAAGGCAAATACAGGCATGGGATACTCACGACTTGCGGCGCATGTTTCGCACCACATTGGTGACCACACCAAATATCTCTAACTCTGTCCCTTCAGGAATATGAATGGGCTCATACACCTGGTTTCTTGGGATCAGCATGACGCACGGCCTTAGTTGAAGCTCCTTTACCGTGAGTTCTCCATGGATTCCCGCGATGACAATGTCACCGTGTTCTGCTTGGACAGAGCGATCAACCACCAAAATATCATCTGGGTGAATCCCGGCATCAATCATTGAATCACCTTCAACACGCACAAAGAACGTTGCAGCTGGTCGCTTGATGCACAGCTCGTTGAGGTCGAGCGTTTGCTCAACATAATCCTGCGCTGGGGAGGGAAAACCAGCAGAAACACGTTCCATGAACAATGGAATACGAAGGCGCTTGGCTTTGATGAAGGCAAGTGCGCCGCTACGGCCTATCAGCGAGACACTCATGACGAACCTCGAAAAATCACAATTGATACTGTTTGTTTATACAGTATCTAAGGAAAGTGCGAACAAGTCCTTGATGT
>NZ_NEVB01000172.1:0-2687 GCF_002259925.1 Aeromonas sp. A35_P
TAGCGGTTTCATGGTGGATCTTTTTGCATTTAAACCATAGTGAATAGTGAGTTATTGCATAAATTCACGGTTATCCATCCAATAAAACCCTCTGCGGCCAATGCTGGGCGATTTGTCGCCATTTTGTGAATCAGCTCATGTTTGTCCCGAAATTGGCTACCTATAATCGGCCTCGGTTATCACCCAAACGTTTTTACGGTGATAAGAACTTGGATATTCAGGATCACACTCCTCAC
Source organism: Aeromonas sp. A35_P (assembly GCF_002259925.1). Classification (NCBI taxonomy): domain Bacteria; kingdom Pseudomonadati; phylum Pseudomonadota; class Gammaproteobacteria; order Aeromonadales; family Aeromonadaceae; genus Aeromonas; species Aeromonas sp. A35_P. Next base: position 237 of record NZ_NEVB01000172.1, read on the forward strand.
AGCGGGAATAAGGAAAATGAAAATGAAAGCAAAGTGGCTCCCGATCGCTGCAGCAGTAACCGCAGCCCTGGCTTCCCAAGCCGCCTTCGCCGTTGATTTCCACGGCTACATGCGTTCCGGTGTCGGTACTTCCGATAACGGCAGCCTGCAAACTTACAGCAAACAGAAAGTCGGTCGTCTGGGCAACGAAGCCGAGACCTACGGCGAAGTTCAGCTGGGTCAAGAGGCTTACAACAAGGACGGCAAGTCCTTCTACGTAGACTCCATGTTTGCAATGGTTTCCGGTCAGCAAGGTCGTGACTGGGAAAGCACCAGCGGCAGCGATGCCGACTTTGCTCTGCGTCAATTCAACGTCCAGGCCAAGGGCGTGCTGGGCTTCGCGCCGGAAGCTACCCTGTGGGCTGGTAAGCGTTACTATCAACGTCACGACATCCACATCTCCGACTTCTACTACTGGGATGTGTCTGGTGCCGGTGCTGGTGTAGAAAACATCCAGGCTGGTCCGGGCAAGCTCTCCTTTGCATGGCTGCGTAACGACCCGTGGGAAGATTACGATCAGTTTGTAGGTGGTGTTGGTGTCGACAAGCGTGTTGATACCGACGTACTGGACCTGCGTTATGCTGGTATCCCGTTGTGGAAAGACGGCTCCCTGGAGCTGGGCTATGACTACGCCCGCGGCAACCTGACCGATGAGCAGAAAGCGGCTCTGGGCAGCAAAGATTACGAGAAAAACGGCCACATGCTGACCGCCGAGCTGACCCAATCCATGCTGGGTGGCTTCAACAAGACCGTGGTTCAGTATTTCGCCGACGGTTATGCCGCTCAGGCTGTTGACTACGGTAGCGGTTCTGGCAGCGGCCTGAGCCAATCTGCCGCCAAGGGCGATGGCTGGCGTTTCATCAACTGGGGCGTGCTGCCGGTTGGCGACAAGGTCGAGTTTGGTCACCAGCTGGTTTACGGTACTGCCAGTGACATCGACAATGACAGCGCTGACAAGGACACCTTCTCCGTTGTCGTTCGCCCGATGTACAAGTGGAATGACACCATGAAGACCATCGCCGAGCTTGGCTATCACCATGACAGCTACAAGCCGAACAATGGCACCGAAACCAGCACCATCGGCAAGAAATACACCCTGGCTCAGGCCTGGTCCGCAGGTTCCAGCTTCTGGGCCCGTCCGGAAATCCGCGTCTACGCTTCCTACCTGGATTCTGACGGCCAGTTCCGCCCGGATGCCAATGGCGTGAAACAGGACGATTCCTGGAACTTCGGTGTTCAAGCTGAAGCCTGGTGGTAATCTGTTGACGTCATGACTGCAAGTGCCCCCGCATGACGGGGGCTCTTTTTTTACAACACGTTTCTTAGGGTCACGCGATGAGATATTCCAGATTAGCCTTGACTGTATTCTGTTCTGTTGTGCTGGGTGGGTGCGCCACGTTGGAAACGACGGTAGCGCCGACTCAGGAGTTCAAGTCCATCATGGGAAATCGCGACGTTGCGATGAGCCAATTGGCTACGGTTGGCAGCTGCTGTCGCGATGTCTCCAGTCTGCCGTTTCAGGACATACAACCGGGCGCAACCAAGCTTATCCCCATTGATGGCAGCTCCCCCGTTTACGCTTTCAGCGAAGGGAAAAGCCACTTCGCCGCCTTCCGGTTGCCGGTCAACTCCGGTGACCTGCGCATCACGGTTGATGGCTTGATCGACAAATCGCTGTTCAACCCGACCGTCTTGATGCTTGATTCCAAATTCAATGTGACCCGCAAGTTGGGCAGCGACGTGTTCAAGTACGAGCCTGCACGCATGCTGCAGGGGGATCGCATGGAAGCCGTGTTTACCGTGGATCGCTCCTATGTCGGTAACCCCAATAACGAAAGTTACATGGTGATCTACACAGACCAGAGCGGTCTGGACAAAACAACCACCATTCTGAGCCCTTCCAAGCTGATGACCAAGTCGCTGGGGGTGGTTGATTATGGTGAAAAAGACCCCGTCATTCCGCACTCCCCCTGGGGCGTGGTCAGCCTCTCTGTAGAGGACTTGAGTGGCGTCAAAACCGAGAGCAACTATTACAAGCCCGTCTATCAGGATGTGATTGATGCCAACACCCCGGTAGTCAACACGGCACCAAACAAGCTTGTCGTGCCCCTGGCGACCGCCGGTGCAGTCAAGAGCAGTGCCCCCATGCTGAGCGAAACCGAGGCCTTCTATCAATTCCAGATCGAGAAAGCGGTGAAAGCCGGTGACATCGACAAGGCGATGAGATTGGTCAGCGAAGCGGAACGGGCAGGTTCGACCAAGGCGAAATCGGTTTTTGTGGATGCGGTGAAGCGTTCCCAGAAAGGCTGAATATCGTCCGGTCTTTAAAAGATAATATTTATTTGAGGCCTCCCTTGTTGGAGGCCTTTTTAATCGGTAGACTAAAATAGAAAAAACAGCAAATGGTTACAT
>NZ_NEVB01000173.1:0-2665 GCF_002259925.1 Aeromonas sp. A35_P
CGCATGAACATGCCCGGCAGCAGCAGCTGATGAGGGTTGGGGACGATCACCCGCAGGGTCACCATGCCGGTGGTCTCATCCACGGTCACATCGGAGAACTGCAGTGAGCCCTCTTCACCGTAGGTGGAGCCATCTTCCAGCTGGAAGCTCACCCGGGCGCCTTTCTGCTCGTCCTGAGTCAGCTTGCCGGCCGCCACCTGACGCTTGAGGCGCAGCAGATCGGCGGTGGACTGGCGCACGTCCACATACATGGGATCGAGCTGCTGGATGGAGGTGAGGCTGTCGGCCTGCTGGGCCGTCACCAGCGCACCCTCGGTCACCGCAGACTTGCCGATGCGACCGCTGATGGGGGCCGTGATTCGGGTGTAGGCCAGGTTGATATTGGCACTTTGCAGCGCCGCCTTGGCGGCACCGATCTCGGCCAACTGCTGCTTCCAGGCCGCGTCGGCGTCGTCATACTCCTGGCTGCTGATGGCCTTCACCTTTACCAGCTCGGCATAGCGCTTGGCCTTGAGGCGGGCGCTCTGCTCGTTGGCCTGCGCCTTGGCCAGGTTGGCCTTGGCACTGGCCACCGCAGCCTGATAGACGGCGGGGTCGATCTGGTAGAGCAACTGACCGGCTTTGACGTCGCTGCCCTCGGTAAAGAGGCGCTTGAGAATGATGCCGCTCACCTGGGGGCGCACCTCGGCGACCCGCAGCGGGGCGCTGCGGCCGGTCAGCTCGGTGGTGAGCTGCAGCGGCGCCGTGTGCAGGGTGACGACATCCACAGTGGCGGGTTGCATCTCCCCCGGCTCTTGCTGTGCGCGACCTTGTTCACCACAAGCTGTTAACAGGACAAGGCCAACTGAGCACATCAGAATGCGTTTACGCATATATCGTCCATCCTAACAGAAAAATAGTTTAGCATTCAGGAAATGAGTTGCTGGTGTGAATTTAAGAGTGTTAAGAATTTTGATCACTCAAATGAGAATTAAAAAAACTGAAGGCAAACGTCCATTTTTGCCTTCAAAAGAGCAGAAAACACAAGAGTTGACATATCTGTAGGCATTGACTACTGCAGATACCTTGTTAATTTAACTAAATTAAATACGCACTGAACATCAGCATATTCCCAAACTGTAGAAGGCATTATCTGACATTCGGCATTTTGATTTATGCCGATAATTTCTCTTTAACGAGAATACTTTCTATATTGCAGGGTTCAAGTGGCACTCTTTTTGGCGTTATTTGAAACCCTATATCGTCAGGGAACTCTACCCTTTGATCTTGGCCGATTTAGTTGACTCAGCATGAGTTTGCTGACATAGGAGCGTCAATGCGGTGGTCGAATCGTTCTTCCGCTCGCTGAAAAAGAGCGCATCAGAAAGCGGATCTACAAAACCCGCGATCTGGCTCGCGATATCTTCGATTACATTGAAGCGTTTTAAAAGGCTATGTCCCAATTACGTGTTGCATGGGGCGCCCCAGCGCCTCATGCAAGCAACGTGAGATATTCACTTCACCCCCATAGCGCTCCAACATCCTGCGCCAACCCAGATAATTCCTCAGATAGTGGGTCGCTACCCCATGGAACCGTTCCATCCACTCCTTCAACCGCCTGTGGTAACCATTCACATGCTGGATGTGATACGCCCCCACCACTCGCTCTCCCGCACGGTTGTGCACCACTTGATGTGTTATCCCCAGTCCCTCGCTGAAACTCGCATACACCCCAGCGCCATCGCTGCACAGGACGGCATCCGGGGCGATAAGCGGCTCAAGCACCGCCTTCACCGCCCTGGCATTCAGCCGTTCTAACTGGAAATCAGCCTGGTGGCCTGCTCGGTCTTGCACCACCATCACCGGGATGTAATCCGGCCCTGTGCCTCGGGTACGGCCTTTGCCTCCACGATGGCGGGCCGGGCGAGGTAATCCGCGCTGGCCTTTGAAAGATTCCAGGAAGAAGGTCTCATCGACCTCGACGATACCCTCTTCCCGTACCGCCTGGTGGCTGGCCATGGCCTTCAGGAAACGGTGACGCCACAAAAAGGCGGTGTTTTTACCGACCCCACAGCGGAGCGCCGCCTGCCGGACAGTCAGACCGTCGATGAGGGCCTGTGCATAGTCTTCCCAGCATTGTGGCTTGCGAAGTCGGGCGAGAGGCGTGTTGGTGAGCACGGAACTGGTGCGCAGACACTGCTTGCAGCGATAACGACGCAGCCCTCGAGACCAGCCCCAGAGAGCCAGCTGTGTGGTCTCGGCCTGGCAGTGAGGGCAACATTGGCATACGGGGAGTTGAGTGGCCAACGAGGTGATGGGGTGAGGGGTGGTGAGTTCATGTTGCGCGAGACGACGCTGACGCAAAGTGAGCAATGGGAAGAGGGACAGTAGATGTTGAAAGGCTTGGGTATCCATGATGGCGGCCCTCAAGGTGATGACCTACTTCAAGGTTAGCCTTTCAACACATAACTGGGACAGAGCCTTTTAAAACAGGGTCAAACGCCACAGTCACCTTGGTGGCGTCAGTCCGGAGGCCTTCGAACGGTCCTCGTCGTGAGGACAGGAAATATCTACTGTCGTGGGGTCAGTCCATACACCAAGTTTATGAAAAGTCTAAATTTGATGCCGTAGGATGTGCACTGGTGTCAGGTGATAACTAGAACGGTACACGATATCGGCTCTAGGG
>NZ_NEVB01000174.1:0-2629 GCF_002259925.1 Aeromonas sp. A35_P
AAGGGCGAGTGGATTCATTCGTCTTCAATGTGTCCGAGACTATGTCTTTGCATCACATTTCTTCTAACCCAAAGTAGATACTCGACATATCTCCTTGATAGCTTAGTCACCTCGACATGTTTTTAGCCTTGGACTGCCTGCCAGCTTATCGAGTCGGGATTTACTAATCATATTGAGCATCATGGAGAGTCGTATGCGTTATGTTGCGTTTGCTGTTGGATTAGCACTTTTTGGTTCGGTTGCACATGCAGCCACCCAGTACACAGGCGATAAGGTCCAAGGTATACCTGTGATTTCAGCACTCGATGTTGCTGATCTTGCTACAGGCCAGCACCGTTTTATGTTTGAGGGCGTCGAGACCGGAACTGGTCAACGTTTGTACGTGCCGATCATGGTGGCCAAAGGGGCTACCAATGGTAAAAAAGTATTGCTACAGGCTGGAGTACATGGTGACGAACTCAATGGTGTTCGGATCGTACAAAAGGCGATGGCACAACTTGAACCAGCCAAGATGAAAGGGACCGTCATTGGGGTTATTGGCCCCAATCGTTCCGGTTTAGAGCGAGTGTCGCGTACATGGGCAATTTCAACTGACGGTGGTGATGTGATCGATTACAACCGGATTCATCCCGGTAAAGAGACAGGTAATGCTCCCGAGCGTCAGGCATGGCTGATGTGGAACAAAATCTACAAAGGGAATGTCGATTTGGCCATCGACTATCACACTCAGTCTACTGGGACGGCATACCCACTCTTTATCTATGCTGATTATCGCAATGCGGATGTAAAGACCATTGCGGAACTGTTCCCTGCCGACCAAATTAAAAAGGATCCCGGTGAAGCAGGGTCGATGGAAACTACTTTTGTTGAGAATGGCATTCCGGCTATAACCGCAGAAGTAGGAGAGCCACGGGTGTATCAACAGGATATGATTGATCGAGGCTTACAGGGGGCCTTAAACGTATTGCGTCACTACAAGGTGATAGATGGAAAGCTTGGGGCCACCGCCGAGAGCCACAAGACATACATTGGTAATGAAATGAGCTCGATTCGGGCAACGACTGGTGGCTTTGCAGAAGTTCTCGTCAAGTTGGGGGACGATGTCAAGAAGGGCCAGAAGGTTGCTTTACAGCGTAATGCTTTTGGTGATGTAGTGGCTGAATATACTGCAAATATGGACGGTAAAGTGCTTGCAGTCGGCACTGATGCTGTACGTGAACCACGGGCGTTGCTGGTTCGGATTCTGGGGCAAAATCCTGCGGACACTTGCAAAAATGGTTGCTAAGTAAGGGATGCAGCTATCGCGACAAGGAACATGTTTCCGTTAAGGTCTGCTTTGGATGCACGACCAAACACTCTATATATTGAGCGTTACTTTTAGATCAAAGTATGAGGGGCCCGCAGGCCCCTCGTTTGGTTATACGGTGTAGTTAGCACCGAGCTCTGTCTTACTGGATGATGCCGTCATGTCAGCCATCTCGCTATCTAGCAGGGTCAACCCGATGATGGTTACCTTGTTGTTGTAGCGGGTGGTGGCAAAGCCCTTCTCCATCAGCTTTTTCTTCAGGGCCTGCTGCTTCATGGCCCATTCACCGTTCTGCTTGATCCACTCGCAGTAGACTGCGTAGACCTCGCTCATGGGCACTTTGGCCCCTGCTCTGGCCTGTGTGCACTCTTCCAGGAAGCAGCCGACCATATCCGACTCGGCACGGTAGGTCTCGACATCCTGCTTGAGGCGAGCAGGAGTCGATGCCTTGAGTCTCTGCTCTTGCCACATCTGGCAGCCCTGGATGGCCCAGTTCAGAATGCCTGGCATCTCGGCCCGCAGCTTTTCCATCAGCATGGGGTCCAGCTGTGCCTTCGTGAAGGAGGCATTGAATGGCAGCATCAGCATCCGACGCCACATACCATTGCTGGTATCGCGGATCTCGGGCTTGTGGTTGCCCACCATTACCAGTGAGAAGGTCGGGCGGAACTCCATCTCCTTCTTGGCGTAGGGAGCACGAGCGACAATCACGTCATCCCCCGTCATGGCTTTCACCAAGTTCTCATCCATGCGAGACCCCTCTGGCAGTTCGTTGGCCACCACTAGACGGGCATCCACCAGCTTGGTCAGTGACGGGTTCGGCCCGGTATTACCGTTGCGGTTAAACAGCAAGACGTTACTGCTGATCTGCCGACTGAACTCTCCCAGCAACTGCTGAATGACCGACATGAAGGTACTCTTGCCGTTGCAGCCGCCCCCGTGGAGGAAGAACAGGAGCTGTTCGTCGGTGCGGCCGGTGATCCAGTAGCCCACACAACGTTGCAGGAAGGCGGCATACTCGGCATCGCCACAGGTGATCTCGCCGATGAACTGCTCCCATCTTGGGCAAGTGGCGGTCGGGTCATAGGCCACCGGGCTATGGTGCGTCATCATGAATGCCCGTCTCGGTGCCAACAGGCGACCCGACTTCAGGTCGATGACCCCATTGGCTGTGCCCAACAGCATCGGATTGGCATTCAGCTCGTGCAGTCTTGCCGTCATCATCGGCTTGGCCAGCTCCAGCATGTTCTGAATACCAGCCCGGTTAAGGCTGCTAGGCTGTGTTCTTAAAGTGATGAATATATAATCTCAAATCTTCTCAAC
>NZ_NEVB01000175.1:0-4810 GCF_002259925.1 Aeromonas sp. A35_P
TGCTGCATACAGTGAATGCGGAGCATGGTATCGAGTGGGTAGGGACGACGCCCGTTACCAGCTTTGGGATAGACGGGTTCGATGACCCCCAGCATCCTTGGCCATGGGAGCACAGCCTCCATGCGAGCCAAGAATATCTCTTTACGGGTTTTACGGCGTTTGCCATTGAACTCGCAGTCCGCGAAGGTGAGCTGGTGACTCATGCTGAACCTCATCCCTGATGCCAAGTGGGGTTCATGATCTCACATCAAGGACTTGTTCGCACTTTCCTTAGAATGTACAGATCTAGTTATCACCAACCACCCCCTACGGCTTTGTAGAGCGAGACCTGGTTGCTGAGCTGCGCCAGACGGGTAGTGATCAGCCCTTGTTTGGCGCTGAACAGCGAGCGTTGGGCATCGAGCCGGGCGAGATAACTGTCCACCCCCTTCTCGTAGCGCACCTCCGCCAGCTTGAAGTAGGTCTGGTTCGCCTCCACCAGTGCCTGTTGGGCCTGCAGTTGCCGCTGATAGTCAGCCTGGGCACCCAGCGTATCTGCCACTTCCTTGAACGCGGTCTGGATGCTCTTCTCGTAGCTCGCTACCGCCTGCCTGGTGCTCACCTCGGCCACGTCCAGATCCGCGATGCGCTTGCCACCGTCAAAAATCGGCAGGTTGATCTGCGGCATAAAGGTCCAGGTGCCGGTGCCGCCGTCAAACAGCCCGCTCAACTGGTTGCTGGCGGTGCCCGCCGTCGCGGTCAGCGAGATGGTCGGGAAGAAGGCCGCACGGGCGGCGCCGATATTGGCATTGGCCGCCTTCAGGCTGTGCTCGGCCGCCAGGATGTCCGGGCGCTGTTGCAGCAGGCTGGATGGGGCACCCACCGGGATGGCCGCCAGCTGCACCTCGGCCAGGGTCGCCGGCTCGGTCATCAACGCGGGGACGCCAGTCCCGAGCAGCAGCGCCAGGCCATTTCTGTCCTGTTTCACCTGCCGTTGATACTGGGCCAGGCTCACCTTGGCGCTCTCCAGCGCGGTACGGCCCTGGGCCAGCTCCATCTCGGAGGCCGCCCCCAGCCGGTACTTGTGCTCGGTCAGACCATAGCTCTCTTGCTCGGTGGCCAGGGTAGCCTCGCTCAGTGCCAGCAACTCCTGATCCGCCAGCAGGGTGAGATAGGCGTTGGCCACCGAGGCTACCAGCGCGATCTGGGTGCTGCGCTGGGTCTCCACCTGCGCCAGATAGGTCTCCAGCGCCTGATCTTTCAGACTCTGGATCCGGCCGAACAGGTCCAGCTCGTAGGCGGTGATGCCGATGTTGGCGCCGTACTGGCTGCTGATGGTGCCCTGCCCCGTGCTGCTGAGATCGTCCGATCCCTGCTGGCGAGAGCCCGAGCCATTGGCCGCCAGGGTCGGCAGCTGTGCCGCCCGCTGGATCCGGTATCTGGCCTCGTAGGCCTCCACGTTGAGGGCCGCGATACGCAGATCCCGGTTGTTCTCGAGAGCCGTGGCGATCAACTGCTGCAGGGCGGGATCGAGGAACTGCTGGCGCCAGGAGGAGACGGCCGCCTCCCCCGTCTGGTTGCTCTGCCAGGTAGCGCCTTGCGGCAGTGCCGGGCGCTGGTAATCGGGGGCCATGGAACAGCCCCCCAGCAGCAGAGTCACGCTCAGGGCGATCAGGGTCTTAGTCATGTTTGGTCTCCTCGGCATGGGCCAGACGCGCTTGCTTGGTGCTGTGTTTGGTGAAATAGCGCATCACCAGCACGAAGAACAGCGGCACAAAGAAGATGGCCAGCACGGTGGCACTGATCATCCCCCCCATCACGCCGGTACCGATGGCGTTGCGGCTGCTGGCACCGGCGCCGGTACTGATCACCAGCGGCAATACGCCGAGGATGAAGGCGAGCGAGGTCATCAGGATCGGACGCAGACGCAGGCGCGCTGCCTCCACCACGGCTTCGCTCAGCCCCATGCCCCTGTCATAGAGCTCCTTGGCAAATTCCACGATCAGAATCGCGTTCTTGGCCGACAGCCCTATGGTGGTGAGCAGGCCCACCTGGAAGTAGACATCGTTCTCCAGCCCACGCAGGGTGGCGGCCACAATGGCTCCCAGCACCCCGAGCGGTACCACCAGCATCACCGAGAACGGAATACTCCAGCTCTCGTAGAGGGCGGCCAGACAGAGGAACACCACCAGCAGCGAGATGGCGTAGAGGGCCGGCGCCTGAGAGCCCGCCTGCCGCTCCTGATAGGAGAGACCGGTCCACTCGATGCCGATGCCTTCCGGCAGCTGCTTCACCATCTGCTCGATGGCGGCCATGGCGTCACCGGTACTCTTGCCCGGCGCCTGAGAGCCCGCCTGCCGCTCCTGATAGGAGAGACCGGTCCACTCGATGCCGATGCCTTCCGGCAGCTGCTTCACCATCTGCTCGATGGCGGCCATGGCGTCACCGGTACTCTTGCCCGGCGCCGCTTCCCCGACGATCTCCATCGCCGGCACACCGTTGTAACGCTCCAGCCGTGGCGAGCCGAAGCTCCAGTCGGTGCTGGCAAAGGCAGAGAAAGGCACCATCTGACCGGCGCTGTTGCGCACGTACCAGAGCTTGAGATCTTCCGGGTTCATCCGGAAGGGGGCATCCGCCTGCAGGTAGACCTTCTTGACCCGACCTCTGTCGACAAAGTCGTTCACATAGGCAGAGCCCCAGGCACTGGAGAGCGTGCTGTTGATGTCGCTGATGGAGAGCCCCTGCGCCAACGCCTTCTCGTAGTCGATCTTGATGTCGAGCTGGGGAGTGTCTTCCATCCCGTTCGGGCGCACCCGCACCAGGTTCGGGTCCTGCGCCGCCATGCCGAGCAGCTGGTTACGCGCCGCCATCAGCTTGTCGTGGCCCACGCCGGCCCGATCCTGCAGGAAGAAGTCAAAACCGGTCGCCGTCCCGAGCTCCGGGATCGGAGGCAGGTTGAAGGCGAACACCTGGGCTTCCTTGATGCTGAACAGGTAGCCCATGGCGCGGCCGATGATGGCATTGGCACTGCGATCCGGCGTGTTGCGCTCCTTCCAGTCTTTCAGCTTGATGAAGGCCATGCCGCTGTTCTGACCGCTACCGGCGAAGCTGAAGCCCGCCACCGTCAGCACGGAGTCGACGTTGTCCTTCTCGTTCTTCATGAAGTAGTCGCGCATGTCGGCCAGCACCACCTCGGTGCGCTGCTTGGTGGCACCGACCGGCAGCTGCACCATGGACATGATGAACCCCTGATCCTCTTCCGGCAGGAAGGAGGTGGGCATGCGCATGAACAGGATGGCCAGTACCGCCAGCATGGCGGCATAGATGATGCCGTAGCGCACCCCTTGCTTGACCACCTTGCGCACCCCGCTCTGGTAGCGGTTGGCGCTGGCGTCGAAGGCCCGGTTGAACCAGTCGAAGAAACCGCGCTTGGCACCGAACTCGCCATGCTTGATGGGCTTGAGCAGGGTGGCGCACAGGGCCGGGGTCAGGATCAGCGCCACCAGCACCGACAGCACCATGGCCGAGACGATGGTGAGGGAGAACTGGCGATAGATGGCACCGGTGGAGCCGCCGAAGAAGGCCATCGGCACGAACACCGCCGAGAGCACCAGGGCGATCCCCACCAGGGCACCGGTGATCTGGGTCATGGACTTGCGGGTCGCCTCAAGCGGAGAGAGATCCTCCTCGCTCATCAGGCGCTCCACGTTCTCCACCACCACGATGGCGTCATCCACCAGGAGGCCGATGGCCAGCACCAGACCGAACATTGTCAAACTATTAATTGAGAAGCCGAACGCCGCCATGACGCCGAAGGTGCCCAGCAGCACCACGGGCACCGCGATGGTCGGGATCAGGGTGGCGCGGAAGTTCTGCAGGAACAGATACATAACGCAGAACACCAGGAAGATCGCCTCCACCAGGGTCTGCACCACCTCCTCGATGGAGATCTTCACGAACGGTGTGGTGTCGTAGGGATAGACGATCTCCATGTTGGCCGGAAAGTAGGTGGAAAGCTCATTCAGCTTGCCGCGCACCTTCTCGGCGGTATCCAGCGCGTTGGCACCTGTGGCCAGCTTGATGGCAACAGCCGCGGTGGACTGACCGTTATAGTTAACTGACATATCATGACTTTCTCCCGCCAGTTCAACCCGGGCTACATCCTGAATTCGTACCTTGGAGCCGTCCTGGTTAACCCGCAGCAGGATGTCGTTGAACTGCGCCACGGTGGAGAGTCGGGCCTGCCCCATGATGGTGGCGGTGAACTGCTGATCGGTCACCGCCGGGGTGCCCCCCAGCTTGCCGAACGCCACCTGGGCATTCTGTGCCTTGATGGCGGCCTGCACATCCCCCGGGGTCATCTGCACCCGGTTGAGCTTGTTGGGATCGAGCCAGACCCGCATGGAGTACTGGCTGCCGAACAAGGTGATGTCCCCTACCCCGTCCAGACGACTGAGCGGCTCCTTGATGTTGGCCACCACATAGTCAGCCAGGTCATCGTTGGTCATGGTGCCATCTTTGGAGATGAAGGCGGCCACCATCATAAAACTGCTGGAGGTCTTCTGTACTTGGATCCCTTGCTGCTGCACCTCTTGCGGCAACAGCGACATGGCTTGCTGCAGCTTGTTCTGCACCTGCACCTGGGCGATGTCGGGGTCGGTACCTGCCTGGAAGGTGAGGGTCACCGACACACCTCCAAATGAATCTGACTGGGAAGACATGTAGAGCAGGTGATCCAGCCCGGTCATGTTCTGCTCGATGATCTGGGTCACCGAGTCTTCCACCGTCTTGGCGGAGGCGCCCGGGTAGCTGGCGGAGATGCCCACCGCCG
>NZ_NEVB01000176.1:0-2504 GCF_002259925.1 Aeromonas sp. A35_P
TTGTAGGCCCGCTCTCCTAGCCGTTGATGCGCTCGCGCCAGGCTTTCGCTCAACTGTTTGGTTGTGAGCTAGCCGACTTTCTACGTGAGACCAGTAACCGCCCGACCGAGCAGGGCATTGTGCTGAGCCAGCAACTAGCCCGGCTGGATGATGCTGACCGAACTCTGTTGCTGGAAACAGTAGAACGTTTGGTGGAGCGGTTGGCTCGTCCCAGCTGATCACCCGCCGTTTACTGGGGGAGGGGGTGGTGTCCCTCTCCCCAATTTATTGGTGAGCGGACTCCTTCTTGGTTGTGGCCTCTGCGGTGTTCTGGTTGCTTGACTTTGCGGTGCGTTAAGCGAGGTAGTCGCCACTGCATCAGCGTTACCATTCGCTGTTTCGTCGCTGTTAGCTTCGGGATAGAACTCCTCCAGCAGCATCGGCACCTCTTCATCGATATCCTCAAACTGGCCGTTACGCAGCAACTCGCGAGCAGCCTGCTCCATCTGCTTGATGGCCAAGCCTGCTTCTTGGTCACGCTGGGCCGTCTCCTGTGCCAGCCTGACTGCCTCAGTCAGGTTGGTCTCTTCCCGCAAGGTCAAATCCACGTAGTAGACCGGTGTGCGGTAGGACTGGGTAGTGCTCTTGGCCCGCAGCCGCAGGGTGAGTGGCAGATAGCGGGTATGACCACCGCTCACAGCCTCCAGGTACTTGAGCCGTGCCGCCAGGGTGCGAACCGAGTTGTAGCCGGTGGTGCGGAAGATAAAGCTGCCTAGCTCATCCCCTTGCCCCTCCACAAACAGGTTTAGTCGCCCGTACAGCTTGCAGCCCTGTTGCCCGGCAAAGGCGCAGCGCTCTGGTCCTGGGTAGCTGACCTCCTCCATGCCTTGCGCACCCACTCGTCTTGCTACCTCCCCATTCCCGACACACAGCGGCCTGCCGGTTTGCCGGTCAAAGGCGCTGTATTCCGCCCGCAGATTCAAGTCGCTGTCGTTGAACAGCACCCGCACCGGAATGGCGCGGATCTTGGTTTGCTCCTGACCTTGGCCACTTTTCTGCGATGAGTAGTGTTGATGCAGGGGATGGAGCAACCATCCCCCCTTTTGTTGTACCTGGGTGGTGAGGGTGAAGCTGTCGTCCTTCTCCGGTACCCACTTATCCTGTTTTTGCACCAGCTTGCCGATGCAGATCCGCCCGATCACGGGCGGGGTTATCGCCAGTCCTTTGATCATGGTGTTTGCCTCAAGGGTTGAATGGTGAAACGGCGCACGCCGGGCACCGGTTTGACGTAACGGGTGAGCAAGTCGGGATGATCCTGACCGAGCTTATCGAGATCCGGCGCCAGCCGGTCTTTACTGCGCTTCCAGGTGATCTTGCCGTCGGCAAACAGCCCGGCTGTCGCTTCACCCAAGGTCGCTTGCAGCCGCTGTTTGAGTTGTGACTCCTGCAGTTCGACCGCTTCCTTTTGCTGTCGCAAGCGCAGCAGTTCGCCAAACAGCTGGTTGAACTCGGGAGAATCGGAGAGATCCACCGTCTGACCATCATCGCGGGGAAAGAGCCAGCTCAGGGCATTAGCGGCATCACTCGAGCCGTCAGGCTCAGGCTGCTGATCTTGTTGCACCATCTGCCAGAACTGCGCTTCCCGCTCGGTGAGATCCTGGATCTTCTCCTCATCACGCTCGATGCGATAAATCCGAAAATCCTGGCCGCCGATCAGCACTGCCACCTCAGCCCAGGCATGGCCGGTAACAGCCAGCTGATGCAGTACCTGACACTGGTAAGCCACCGGCACTCCTTCCTCCCACTGGGGAGCGCTGTGATAGCTGGCAGTTTTGATCTCCAGAATGCCCGGCCCATCGGGGTGACCGACTACCTCCCGATCGAGGTTGGCGAGCATGAAGGGTTGCTCGGGGTGTTGCAGCACAGCATTGACCCGTCGCACACGAAAGCCGGTGCGTTTGGCATAGACCTGCGCTAACACAGGCTCCAGCTCAATGCCCCACAGCACGGCTTCCTTGTGGGAGATATCCTCCGGCTCCTTGCGACCAGTCTTCTCCAGCCAGAGGCTGAGCGGGCATTTGTAGGGGGAGAGCCCCACTGCGACGGCGGCATCGGAGGAGCCAATGCCGAGTTTACGGATAGCGAGCCACTGCTCGCGGGTTAACTGGGTAGTAGAGGCTAGCCGCAGGGCTTGGCCGTATTTGGCTTTTGATTTCATGACTATTCCTTGTTAACGGCATAAATGGCGACGCCCGGATTGGCTTGCGCCAGTCCGGGTGAGGTCGTTATGCGGTTTGAATGGGGAAGCGTAATTACTGCAGCAGAGTGAGTGCCTGATTCAAGGCTTGGGATTTGAGTTGGGCACCCTGACCGAACCAGGCGGAATCGAGCCGGTGGTCCTGACTACGAGCGCGGCGGTGGTGATCAACGTATTCGGTGACCGCATTAACCAACCCCCAGGCGGTATTACGGGAGCTGGCAAGCTCTGAGCCCATACCCGCGCCCTGATAGAGCTCATGCAGCCG
>NZ_NEVB01000177.1:0-36314 GCF_002259925.1 Aeromonas sp. A35_P
CTGATTACATGGGCAGCTTAGGCTGCCCGGTAGGGAACCCCTTCATCCACCGCTGACACTCAACGTCATGGAGCACTGCAATGGAACAGCAACCTTATCTTCGGATCCAGCAAGATCCCAACTTCCAGGCGCTGGTCGCCAAGCGCCAGCGCTTCGCCTGGACCCTCTCCATCATGATGCTGGGGCTCTACCTGGCGTTCATCCTGCTCATCGCCTTTGCCCCCGGCTGGCTTGGCACCCCCTTGAGCGAAGGATCTTCCGTCACCCGCGGCATCCCGGTCGGAATAGGTCTCATCCTGTCCGCCTTCGTGCTGACCGGTGTCTACGTGTTTCGGGCCAACGGCGAGTTTGACGAATTGAACCAGAAGATCCTCAAGGGAGTGCAATCATGAAAGGCCAGTTTCTGCTGCTGCCAGCCCTGCTGGCATCGTTCCCCCTGCTGGCGGCCGATGCGCTGACCGGCGAAGTGCATCGCCAGCCCCTCAACATCCCGGCCATCATCATGTTCGTGGCCTTCGTGGCGGCGACCCTGTTCATCACCTACTGGGCCTCCAAACGCAACCGTTCAGCCGCTGACTACTACGCCGCCGGCGGCCGCATCACCGGCTTCCAGAACGGTCTGGCCATCGCCGGTGACTACATGTCCGCCGCCTCCTTCCTCGGCATCTCGGCGCTGGTCTACACCTCCGGCTACGACGGTCTCATCTACTCCATCGGCTTTCTGGTGGGCTGGCCCATCATCCTGTTCCTGATCGCCGAACGACTGCGCAATCTCGGCAAATACACCTTTGCCGACGTGGCCTCCTATCGCCTCAAGCAGACCGAGGTGCGCACCCTCTCCGCCAGCGGCTCGCTGGTGGTGGTCGCCCTCTACCTCATCGCCCAGATGGTCGGTGCCGGCAAACTGATCGAGCTGCTGTTCGGCCTGCAATACCACGTGGCCGTGGTGCTGGTCGGCATCCTGATGGTGCTCTACGTACTGTTTGGCGGCATGCTGGCCACCACCTGGGTACAGATCATCAAGGCGGTGCTGTTGCTCTCCGGTGCCAGCTTCATGGCCATCATGGTGATGAAGTCGGTCAACTTCGACATCGGTACCCTGTTCAGCGAAGCGGTGAAAGTGCACGAGAAAGGGATCGCCATCATGAGCCCGGGCGGCCAGGTCGCCGATCCCATCTCCGCCATCTCGCTGGGTCTGGCCCTGATGTTCGGCACCGCCGGCCTGCCCCACATCCTGATGCGCTTCTTCACCGTGAGTGACGCCAAAGAGGCCCGCAAGTCGGTGTTCTATGCCACCGGCTTCATCGGCTACTTCTACATCCTCACCTTCATCATCGGCTTTGGCGCCATCCTGCTGGTCAGCACCAACCCTGACTTCAAGGGTGCCACCGGCGCCCTGCTCGGTGGCACCAACATGGCGGCCGTTCACCTGGCCAATGCAGTAGGTGGCAGCCTGTTCCTGGGTTTCATCTCCGCCGTGGCGTTTGCCACCATACTGGCGGTAGTGGCCGGGCTGACCCTGGCCGGCGCCTCTGCGGTCTCCCACGACCTCTACGCCAGCGTCATCAAGAAGGGCAAGGCCAACGAAGCCGACGAGCTGCGCGTCTCCAAGCTCACCACCATAGTGCTGGGTGTGGTAGCCATCGGGCTGGGGATCCTGTTCGAGAAGCAGAACATCGCCTTCATGGTGGGGCTGGCCTTCTCCATCGCCGCCAGCTGCAACTTCCCGGTGCTGTTCCTCTCCATGTTCTGGTCACGCCTGACCACCCGCGGCGCCGTCTATGGCGGCTGGCTGGGGCTGGTGAGTGCAGTCAGCCTGATGATCCTGGGCCCGACCGTGTGGGTGAAGGTGCTGGGCCACGCCCAGGCCATCTTCCCCTACGAGTACCCCGCCCTCTTCTCCATGGGGCTGGCGTTTGTCGGGATCTGGTTCTTCTCGGTGACCGACAAGTCGCAAAATGCCGCCGACGAGCACGCCAAGTTCTTCCCGCAGTTCGTTCGCTCCCAGACCGGGCTTGGCGCCGCCAGCGCCAGCTCCCACTGAGCCTTCGATTGACAGTTGCAAGCCGGCCTCAGGGCCGGCTTTTTTCATGCCGACAGGCAGCGGTTAGCCACCGTTGCGATTCGATCGACGCGGCCATGGCCGCCAGGGTGCGCGAGTGCCCAGCCCCACCATCCAAATCCCTCCTGCAATAGGCCCGGATCACAGTTCTTGCTAAAACTTTTGGGGGATCTGTGCCATAATGCGCGCCATTTGACAGATCAACCGGGACATTCCAGTGCTTTCAAGCAACAACATCACCATGCAGTTCGGCGCCAAGCCGCTGTTTGAGAACATCAGCGTCAAGTTTGGCGGCGGCAACCGCTACGGCCTTATCGGCGCCAACGGCTGTGGCAAGTCCACCTTCATGAAGATCCTCGGCGGCGATCTGGAGCCCACTGGCGGTAATGTGAGCCTGGACGTCAACGAGCGGATCGGTAAGCTGCGTCAGGATCAGTTCGCCTACGAAGAGATGCGCGTGCTGGACGTGGTCATGATGGGTCACACCGAGCTGTGGGCCGCCATTGCCGAGCGCGACGCCATCTACGCCAACCTGGAAGCGACCGACGACGACTACATGAAGGCTGCCGAGCTGGAAGGCCAGGTCGCCGAGTATGACGGCTATACCGCCGAAGCCCGCGCAGGCGAGCTGCTGCTGGGTGCCGGCATTCCCATCGAGCAGCACAACGGCCCGATGAGCGAAGTGGCGCCGGGCTGGAAACTGCGGGTGCTGCTGGCACAGGCGCTGTTCTCCAACCCCGATATCCTGCTGCTGGACGAACCGACCAACAACCTGGACATCAACACCATTCGCTGGCTGGAACAGGTGCTCAACGATCGCGAGAGCACCATGATCATCATCTCTCACGACCGTCACTTCCTGAACTCCGTCTGCACCCACATGGCGGATCTGGACTACGGCGAGCTGCGCGTCTACCCGGGCAACTACGACGAGTACATGACCGCCGCTACCCAGGCCCGTGAGCGCCTGCTGGCCGACAACGCCAAGAAGAAGGCCCAGATCGCCGATCTGCAATCCTTCGTGTCGCGTTTCAGCGCCAACGCCTCCAAGTCCAGCCAGGCCACCTCCCGCCTCAAGCAGATCGACAAGATCAAGATTGAGGAAGTGAAGGTCTCCAGCCGTCAGAACCCCTTCATCCGCTTCGAGCAGGAGAAGAAGCTCTACCGCAACATCCTGGAGATCGAAGGCGTTTCCAAGGGTTATGGCGACGGTCCCCTGTTCAAGGGCCTCAACATGATGCTGGAAGTGGGCGAGAAGGTCGCCATTCTGGGTACCAACGGGATCGGTAAATCCACCCTGATCAAGACCCTCGTTGGGGCACTGGCACCGGATACCGGCACCATCAAGTGGTCCGAAAACGCCCAGATCGGCTACTACGCTCAGGATCACGCCGAAGATTTCGACACCGACCTCAATGTGTTCGACTGGATGGCCCAGTGGAAACAGGAGAACGAAGACGAGCAGGCGGTACGCTCCGTGCTGGGCCGTCTGCTGTTCTCCCAGGACGACATCAAGAAGCCGGTCAAGGTACTCTCCGGTGGTGAACAGGGCCGCATGCTGTTCGGCAAGCTGATGATGCAGCGCCCCAACATCCTGATCATGGATGAACCGACCAACCACCTGGACATGGAATCCATCGAATCCTTGAACCTGGCGCTGGAGATGTACAAGGGCACCCTGATCTTCGTCTCCCACGACCGTGAGTTCGTCTCCTCTCTGGCGACCCGCATCCTGGAGCTGACCGAGAACGGGATCCGCGACTTCGGCGGTACCTACGAGGATTACCTGCGTACCCAGGGCGTGGTGTAACTCCCGGCCTTCTGGCTGCACGATAAAAACCGGCACGCGTTGCCGGTTTTTTTATGCCTGTTGGCAAGGCTCCCTCTTGGGATGCGGACCAGAAGAGCCAAGGGTTTGGCTCCCGCAGCTTATCTTCGGCCAGGCAGCTGGTCTTCGGCCAGAACGAGCAGCACATCCCGCCCCTTCTGCCGCGTGCAGATAAAAAAACGGCCCCATCAAGGGGCCGTTCTCATATCGACTGGGATCGGTTCGACTTATTCGACCGTGGCTTCCACGTCGGTGAAGTACTCAATCTTGGCAGACTTGCGCAGCTCGTCGATGAGCGACTTGTAGCTCACCTGAGCCTTGCCCTGACCCAGCTGGCCTTGCAGCAGCTTCGCCATGCCGGACGGCTCCTTGGCGACGGTCACCTTGTCCAGGGCCACCACCACGCGGTCGCCATTGGCTTCGGTCACCAGCTCGACGCTCGGCTTGCCATCGACCGGATGAGGCATGCGGAAGGCCTGTGCCACCAGGTTCTGATCCAGATCCTGGGCGAAACGGGCGACGCCATCGTGGCTCTCCACCTTCAGACCCAGTGCAGTCAGCTCGGGCTGGATGTTCTCGCCGGCCTTGAGCTTGTCCAGCAGACCCTGCGCCTTGCCACGGGCCACTTCACTGGCCTTGTCGTGCTTGATGGCGGCAATCACCTGCTCTTTCACCTCCGCCAGCGCCTTGGCCGCTTTCGGCTGGTGACCGGTGATGTGCATCACCAGCGCCTTGCCGTCAGCCAGCTCGATCACGTCGGAGTTGGTGTTGTCATCGCGCAGCTGCTCGGAGAAGGCCGCAGAGAGCGCCTTGGGATCGTTGAGCGGTGCCGGGGCATCAGCCTGGCTGAAGTAACCGGTGGACTGCACCTTGAGGCCCATGGTCTCGGCGGTCAAGTCCAGCGAGTCCGGGTTCTCGAAGCTGCTGTCGGCCATCTTCTGCTGCTCGGCAAAGAACAGCTCCTTGGCCTTGTCGCTCTGCAGACGGCTGATGGTCTCTGCCTTCACATCGGCAAACGGCTTGGTCTGGGCCGGTTCAACCCCCAGCAGCTTGATGACGTGGAAACCGAACGGGCTCTTGACAACGGCGGAGAGATCGCCGGCCTTGGCCAGGGCAAAGGCCGCCTTCTCGAACGCCGGATCCATCACCCCTTTCTCGAACCAATCCAACTCGCCGCCCTTCTTGGCGGAGAAGGTATCGGAGGAGTCAGCCTTGGCCAGGGCGGCGAAGTCGTCGCCCGCCTTGGCTTTGGCCAGTACGGCTTCAGCTTTCTGCTCGGCTGCTTTCTCGTCCTTGCCAAACGGGATCAGGATATGAGCCACGTGGCGACGCTCGGCACGCTGGAACAGATCCTGGTGCTGATCGTAGTAGTCCTGGGCATCCTGTTCGCTCACCTTGACGTCTTTGCCTAGAGTGGCGGCGTCCAGCAGCAGATAGTCAACCTTGACCTGCTCGTCGTTCATGAAGCGGTTGCTGTTGGCCTTGTAGTACTGCTCCACCTCTTCATCGGAGACTTTCACGTCACCCAGATAGGCGGAGGCGGCCAGGCGCACCAGACGCAGATCGCGAGTCTGGTTGTAGAGCTTGTCCAGTTGCTCGGCTTCACCCTTGAGCGCAAATTCGGTGCCCAGCAGGGCGCCCATCAGTTGCTGACGCACCATGTCCTGGCGCAGGGAGTCACGGAACATCTCGGGGGTCATGCCGGCACGGCGGATCAGCTGCAGGTAGCGATCGTTGTTGAACTTGCCCTCTTCGGCAAACTCGGGCATGGCGACGATGGCCTGCTTGATCTGCTCATCGCTGACTCGCAGACCCAGTTCACGGGCCTTGCTGTCAAACAGGGCCTGATCGATCAGTCTGTCCAGTACGCCGCGACGGAACTGTTTCATGTAATCGGGATTGGCGGCCAGCTGATTGAAGGACTCCCCCATTTGGGACTCCATGCGGGCGCGCTCGTTGCGGTAGGCATTTTCCAGTGCCGCGGCAGTGATATCCGTGCCGTTGACGGTGGCGGGGGCGGTACGGGCCGGACCGTTCAGATAGCTACCTACACCGGCCAAGGCAAAGGAGAGGATGATCAGGCCCAAGATAACCTTGGCCACCTTGCCCTGCGCCCCTTCGCGTAGTTTATCCAACATCATGTTTGTACTTATGCTCCCGAACTCGATGGGCGTAAATAATGAAAAGGCGCACCGATTGCGATGCGCCTTGGTCAATCAGTATGAGGGAGAGCCCTCTCACTTGTCTGGTCTGTGACCAAGGACGGTAGCCGATGTAGAATCAGCGCCCGGCTTAGTTGACCGCGTCTTTCAGGGCCTTACCGGCTTTGAAGGCAGGAACTTTACCAGCGGCGATTTCGATGGTCGCGCCAGTTTGCGGGTTACGGCCAGAACGGGCAGCACGTTCGCGCACGGCGAAAGTACCGAAACCAACCAGAGCAACCTGGTCACCCTCTTTCAGAGCTTCACCGACGGCGTCAATGAAAGCATCCAGCGCACGGCCAGCAGCGGCTTTGGAGATATCAGCACCGTCTGCAATCTTGTCAATCAGTTGAGATTTATTCACTCTTATATTCCCCTTTTATCGAACATCGCTGCGGCGCCGATTTCCCTGGCCACAACAAGTGGAGGTTTTATAGCAAGCCTCCTGATCAGTTGCAAGTGACAATCTGGCGCAAACCCGCGCCACATCACGCCTTGCGACTCATCATGAGTTCCCGATCGGTGGTCAAGGCTACTTCCGTTATCCGGAGCATGCAAGCCTTAACCACCGCCCGAATGCGCCAAATTTGCGGCGCATCAACATTTATACGACAGAAACGCGCTCAAACCCTTGCGGATTGTCCTGCAACGCCAGTTCCAGTACCTCGTCAATCCAGCGAACCGGATGAATTTCAAGGTCTTGTTTGACGTTGTCCGGGATCTCCTCGAGGTCCCGCTCGTTCTCTTTCGGGATCAGCACACGCTTGATGCCACCACGATGAGCCGCCAGCAGCTTCTCTTTGAGACCGCCGATGGGCAGCACTTCGCCGCGCAAGGTGATCTCCCCCGTCATGGCCACATCAGCACGAACCGGATTACCGGTCAAGCTGGAGACCAGGGCGGTACACATGGCGATACCGGCGCTAGGACCATCTTTGGGGGTGGCCCCTTCCGGTACGTGCACGTGGATGTCGCGCTTCTCGTAGAAGTCGGCATTGATGCGCAGCTTCTCGGCACGGGCCCGCACCACCGTCATGGCGGCCTGGATGGACTCCTGCATCACGTCACCGAGAGAGCCTGTGTAGGTGAGCTTGCCCTTGCCCGGCATGTTGGTGGTCTCGATGGTGAGCAGATCGCCCCCCACTTCGGTCCACGCCAGACCACACACCTGCCCCACCTGGTTCTGGTCGGTCGCCTTGCCGTAATCGAAACGCTGCACCCCGAGGAACTCCTTGAGGTTGGCCTGATTGACCTGAACATGCTTGATGCTCTTGTCCAGCAGGATGCGCTTGACCGCTTTGCGACAAATCTTGGAGATCTCGCGCTCCAGGCTACGCACCCCCGCCTCGCGGGTGTAGTAGCGGATCACCCCGACCAGGGCGGAATCCTCTATGGTGATCTCGGACTCTTTCAGGCCGTTGCGCTGGATCTGCTTGGAGACCAAGTGCTGCTTGGCGATGTTGAGCTTCTCGTCTTCGGTGTAACCGGACAGACGGATCACTTCCATCCGGTCCAGCAGCGGACCCGGGATGTTCATGGAGTTGGAGGTGGCCACGAACATCACGTCCGACAGATCATAATCCACTTCCAGGTAGTGATCGTTGAAGCTGTTGTTCTGCTCGGGATCCAGCACTTCCAGCAGGGCGGAGGCGGGATCGCCGCGCATGTCCGAGCTCATCTTGTCGATTTCATCGAGCAGGAACAGCGGGTTCTTCACGCCGACTTTCGCCATCTTCTGGATGAGCTTGCCGGGCATGGAACCGATGTAGGTACGACGATGACCGCGGATCTCCGCCTCGTCACGCACGCCGCCCAGCGCCATGCGCACATATTTGCGACCGGTGGCCTTGGCGATGGACTGACCCAGCGAGGTCTTGCCCACACCGGGAGGCCCAACCAGACAAAGGATGGGGCCCTTGAGCTTGTTCACCCGCGCCTGCACCGCCAGATACTCGAGGATGCGATCCTTGACCTTCTCCAGGCCATAATGATCGGCATCCAGCACCTCTTGCGCCTTGCCCAGGTCTTTCTTGACCTTGGAGCGCGCCTTCCACGGCACCTGCACCATCCAGTCGACGTAGCTGCGCACCACGGTGGCCTCGGCCGACATGGGCGACATCATCTTCAGCTTGGCGAGCTCGGCCTGCGCCTTCTCACGGGCATCTTCCGGCATGCCGGCCTCTTCAATCTTGCGATTGAGGGCTTCGAACTCATCCGGACTGTCTTCCAGCTCACCCAGCTCTTTCTGGATGGCCTTCATCTGCTCGTTGAGATAGTACTCGCGCTGGCTCTTCTCCATCTGCTTCTTGACCCGGGAGCGGATGCGTTTCTCGACCTGCAGCAGGTCAATCTCCGACTCCATCATGGCCATCAGAAACTCGATGCGCTCGGACACGGAGGCGATTTCCAGCACCTTCTGCTTGTCTTCGAGCTTGAGCGGCATGTGGGCAGCCATGGTATCGGCCAGGCGCGCCGCATCGTCGATCGCCGAAATCGAGGTGAGCACCTCGGGCGGGATCTTCTTGTTGAGCTTGATATAGCCTTCGAACTGACCGATGGCGGAGCGCACCAGCACATCCTGGTCCTTCTCCTCAATCGCCTTGGAGGCGATGTACTGCGCCTCGCCAACGAAGAAGTCCCGGTCGTCGATCATCCGCTCAAGACGGGCACGCTGGCCCCCTTCCACCAGCACCTTGACGGTGCCATCGGGCAGCTTGAGCATCTGCAGAATATTGGCCACTGTCCCGACGGAGAAGATCTCCTCCACCGTCGGCTCATCGGTTGACGCATCCTTCTGGGCCACCAGCAGAACTTTCTTGTCCTGCTCCATGGCCGCTTCCAGACAGCGAATGGATTTTTCCCGCCCCACAAAGAGTGGAATGACCATGTGGGGGTAAACCACCACGTCACGAAGAGGCAGGACGGGAATCTCGATGCGTTCTGAACGCTCTAGGTTCATATATGTCCTCTCGGCTTGTTATACCGTTGGCAAAGCGCTTGGCTGAGTATATGGGGGCGCTTAGATGAGATTCAATCGCCGAAACCGCAAAAAGCATGAAAGGGGCAAAAAGCCCCTTTCATTTGATTAAAAATCAGACATTTACTCTGATGCGGCGGCCTGGGTCTCGGGATTTTCGTAGATCATCAAGGGCGCGGAGTCCCCCTTGATCTCGGTTTCGTCGATCACCACCTTGCTGACACCGTCCAGCGACGGCAGGTCATACATGGTATCGAGCAGCACGGCTTCCACGATGGAACGCAGACCGCGGGCGCCGGTTTTACGCTCCATCGCCTTGCGGGCAATGGCGTTCAACGCGTCGTCACGAAACTCCAGTTCCACACCTTCCAGATCGAACAGCGCGGCATACTGCTTGGTCAGCGCGTTCTTCGGCTCTTTCAGGATCTGGATGAGGGCTGCCTCGTCCAGCTCGGTCAGGGTCGCTACCACCGGCAGACGACCGATGAACTCGGGGATCAGACCGTATTTGATCAGATCTTCCGGCTCCACCTTTGCAAAGCTCTCGCTCAAGGTCGCCTTGGCACTCTTGGACTTGACCTCGGCACCAAAGCCGATACCGGTGCCCTTGACGGAGCGCTGCTCGATCACCTTGTCCAGACCGGCAAAGGCGCCACCGCAGATGAACAGGATCTTGGAGGTATCCACCTGCAAGAATTCCTGCTGCGGGTGCTTGCGACCACCTTGCGGCGGCACGGAAGCGATGGTCCCTTCGATCAGCTTGAGCAGGGCCTGCTGCACCCCTTCCCCGGACACGTCGCGGGTGATGGAGGGGTTGTCCGACTTGCGGGAGATCTTGTCGATCTCGTCGATGTAGACGATGCCGCGCTGGGCCTTCTCCACGTCGTAGTCGCACTTTTGCAGCAACTTCTGGATGATGTTCTCCACGTCCTCGCCCACATAACCGGCTTCGGTCAGGGTGGTGGCGTCGGCCATGGTGAAGGGAACGTCCAGCAAACGAGCCAGGGTTTCAGCCAGCAGGGTCTTGCCGCTGCCGGTCGGACCGATCAGCAGGATGTTGGATTTGCCCAGCTCAACACCACCAGACTCGCTGCCGCTGCGCAGCCGCTTGTAGTGGTTGTAGACGGCTACCGCCAGCACCTTCTTGGCGTACTCCTGCCCGATCACATAGTCATCCAGATGAGCGCGGATTTCATGAGGGGTCGGCAGCTCGCTACCATCGCGCTTGGGGGAGATCTCGCGGATCTCCTCGCGGATGATGTCGTTGCACAGCTCGACGCACTCATCACATATGTAGACGGAAGGGCCAGCGATCAGCTTGCGCACTTCATGCTGGCTTTTGCCGCAAAAAGAGCAGTAGAGCAGCTTATCACCCTCACGTTTTTCTGTCATTCAGCAACCTCGTTTTATCAATAGAGGATGGATTGTCCTGTTGAGTTTACAACAGTCCGGAACACCCTGCCCATGCCTGATCTGCCGATTGAGGGCATCATCAAATCAGATGATGCCTTCGACGATGGTACGGGCTAGCTCGTGGCTCAGCCGCGGCGGCTCAGGACGCCGTCAACCAGACCATAGGCCACGGCCTGCTCGGCGGACATGAAGTTGTCACGGTCGGTGTCACGCTCGATGGTGGCCATGTCCTGCCCGGTATGGAAGGCAAGACGCTCGTTCAGGGTATTCTTGATCTTCAGGATCTCCTGGGCGTGGATCTGGATGTCAGATGCCTGGCCCTGGAAACCGCCCAGCGGCTGGTGGATCATCACCCGGGCATTGGGCAGGCAGAAACGCTTGCCCTTGGCACCACCGGCCAGCAGGAAGGCGCCCATGGAGCAGGCCTGCCCCATGCACACAGTGCTGACGTCCGGCTTGATGAACTGCATGGTGTCATAAATGGACATACCGGCCGTGACGGCCCCACCCGGAGAGTTGATGTAGATGCTGATGTCCTGATCCGGATTTTCGGACTCCAGGAACAGCAGCTGAGCCACCACCAGATTCGCCATGTGATCTTCGACCTGACCGGTCAGGAAGATCACCCGCTCCTTCAGCAGACGAGAATAGATGTCGTAGGAACGCTCCCCTTTCGCGGTTTGCTCTACCACCATCGGGATGAGCGCATTGCGTGGGGATTCAGTCACATCGTTATAGTTCTTGTACATAAGGCATTGTCCCTAAAATAAAATGGCCCGAGTGGAGATCACACGAGCCATTATACTTAACAGTCTTGACCTTAAGTCAAATGTTCTTAGGCAGCGGCACCGGACTTGTTGATCACTTCGTCAAATGCAACTTCTTTCTCGGTCACCTGGGCCTTGGAGAGGATCAGGTCGATGGCTTGATCTTCTACCGCCAGGTTGCGAACGCCGTTCAGCATCTGCTCGTTCTTCTGGTAGTACTCGATCACTTCCTTCGGATCTTCGTAGGCAGTGGCCATGGATTCGATGATGCTGTTGACGCGGGCGTCGTCAGCCTTGATCTCGTTGGTACGGATCACGTCGCCCAGCAGCAGACCTACGCGCACGCGACGCTCGGCCTGGGCCTGGAACAGCTCGGCCGGCAGTTCAGGTGCGTTGCCGCCCTGGAAGCCGCCGAAACGCTGCAGAGCCTGCTGACGCAGGGCATCGATTTCCTGAGCAACGGCAGCCTTAGGCAGATCGATCTGGTTGGCTTCAACCAGGCCGTTCAGCACCTGCTCTTTCACGCTGTTTTTCAGGGCTTGAGCCAGTTCGCGCTCCATGTTCTTGCGCACTTCGGCTTTCAGCTCTTCAACGCTGCCGCTCTCGATGCCGAAACGCTTGACGAACTCTTCGGTCAGCTCAGGCAGGATCTGCTCTTCCACCTTGTTCAGCTTGGAAGCGAACTTGGCAGCTTTGCCTTTCAGGTTTTCAGCGTGGTAGTCAGCCGGGAAGGTCACGTCGATGGTGAACTCGTCGCCTGCTTTCTTGCCCAGGATGGCGTCTTCGAAGCCAGGGATCATGCGGCCAGCGCCCAGCACCAGGTTGAAGCCTTCAGCCTTGCCGCCGTCGAACTCTTCACCGTCGATGGAACCAACGAAGTCCATGGTCACACGCATGCCATCGGCAGCAGCGGCGTCCACTTCGCTCCAGGTAGCGTGCTGCTTGCGCAGGGTGTCGATCATGTTGGCCAGATCTTCATCCTTCACGGTAGCGACCGGCTTCTCGACCTTGATGGTCTCCAGACCGGCAACTTCGAACTCCGGATACACTTCGAAAGTGGCGGTGAATTCGAAATCCTGACCCTCTTTGATCTCTTTCGGATCCATGGTCGGGGCACCGGCCGGGCTCAGTTTGTTGTCGATGATGGCCTTGATGAAGTTGCTCTGCATCATTTCGTCAGCAACGCGAGCATGAGCCATGGCGCCGAACATTTTCTTGATGATGGCAACCGGAGCCTTGCCAAGACGGAAACCGTCGATGCGACGGGTTTTGGCCAGGCCGTTCAATTCTTTGCGCACGGCGGCGTCAACGGTAGCGGCCGGTACGGTGATGGTAAGACGGCGTTCCAGACCCTGGGTTGTCTCTACAGAAACTTGCATTCTTCTACCTCGTTCAACTCAGCACTGCGTGCTGACCCTTTATTGCCCCCTGGGCAAAGCCCGGAGTCTTCCTGTTTATAAAGACAACGACTGTCTTTGTGATGAGAAAATATGACGCGACATTATAGCGGCGCACTTTGATCGAGTCGAGCCACACGTCCCCAAACCGGGCTGGCAATGGCACAATTCGCGCAAAACTGCCTCTTATATGGGGAAAACCGAGCCCGACTTCAAGGATGCAGACTGCAAGAATTTGCACTTGCTCACCTTTTTTCGTGCAAAAGCCTACTTTTTCAGCTCATCAGCCGGCAGACCGGCCGCGGCTTGCAGGCTGCGACCCAAATTGTCCGCCCCGCCCCTTCAACCATTGCGTCCATGACCATCGCTCGTTATGGTGGCAGCCATCTTGATAAGTCTGGAGTCACCGACATGGCCTTTTTCCGCTTCTTGTTCAATCTGCTCTGGTTCGTACTGGGAGGCGTCTTCATGGGGCTGGCCTGGTGGCTGGCCGGACTGCTCTGTTTCATCTCCCTCATCGGCATCCCCTGGGGACGCGCCTGCTTCGTCATCGGCACCTTCACCTTCTTCCCGTTTGGCAAGCAGGCGGTCAACCGCAAGACCATGACGGGGATGAGCGACATGGGCACCGGCACCATGGGACTGATTGGCAACATCATCTGGTTCGTGCTGATCGGGATCTGGCTGGCCATCGGCCACATCGCCTCGGCGCTGGCCTGCTTCGTCACCATCATCGGCATCCCGTTCGGCATCCAGCACCTCAAGCTGGCGCTCATCAGCCTGGCCCCCATCGGCCAGATGATCGTCACCAATCAGGAGGCCGAATCCGGTCGCTATATTCGTTAAGGGCGATGCCGACAGCCGCAAAAAAGGGCAGACTAGGGTCTGCCCTTTTTCATTGCCATCTTTGAGGTATCCCATGCTGCCCAGCCACTTCTTCGCCAATCTCGCCCGCATGAAGCTCATCTACCGCTGGCCGCTGATGCGCAACATCCAGCCCGAGAACATCGCCGAGCACAGCCTGCAGGTAGCCATGGTGGCCCACGCCCTCGGCCTCATCAAAAACCGGCTCTTTGGCGGCAAGGTCGATGCCGATCGCGCCGCCGTGATGGCCCTCTATCACGACAGCAGCGAGGTGCTGACCGGCGATCTGCCCACCCCGGTCAAGTACTTCAATCCCGAGATTGCCCGCGAATACAAGAAGATTGAGCTGGCCGCCGAGCAGCGCCTGCTGGGCATGTTGCCGCCGGAGCTGGTCGAGGATTTTCGCCCGCTGCTGGACTCGGGTGCCCAGGACGGCGAGCTGGCCAGGTTGGTGAAGGATGCCGACACCCTCTGCGCCTATACCAAGTGTCTCGAAGAGATCAACGCCGGCAACCGGGAGTTCGAGCCGGCGCGCAAACGCCTCGAGCAGATGCTGGCCGCCCGGATGAGCGACGAGATGCGCTACTTCATCGACATCTTCGTGGCCAGCTTCTCGCTGCCGCTGGATGAACTCAACGCCCACTAAATCAGCCAGATACCCTCAAAACAGAAGGACCCGCCGGTTTGCGCCGGCGGGTCCTTCGTTTTTATCAGCAAACAAGATGCCGCGTATCAGTGCCCCAGCTCGCGGGACGGCACCAGCCCGCTCGCCCGCCAGGCGGGGTAAAGGGTCGCCACCAAGCTCATCAGGATGGCGGCACCGGTCACGATGAGCAAGTCCTGCATGTGCAGCTCGGTCGGCAGAAAGTCGATGAAGTAGATGTCCGGATTGAGGAAACGGTGGCCAATCAGCCGCTCGATGGCGCTCAGGATCTGGGTCAGCTTGCTGGAGAGCAGGCCGCCCAGCAGGGCGCCGAGCAAGGCACCCGCCACCCCGTTCACCATCCCCTGAATGACGAAGGTGAGCCGGATCTGGCCCGGGCTCGCCCCCATGGTCTTCAAGATGGCGATCTCGCTGCGCTTCTCGTTCACCGCCATCACCAGGGTGGAGACGATGTTGAAGCAGGCCACCGCCACCACCATCAGCATCACCACGTACATCACGGTGCGCACCATCTGGATGTCCTGATAGAGATAACCTTGGCGACTCATCCAGCTGCTGATGTAGACGTAGTGCGGAAACTTCTGGGCGGCCGCCACCGTGATGGACTGCGCCTTGAGCACGTCGTTCACCTTGAGACTGAAGCCCTCCACCGCGCTGCCCATGCCGGTGATGGCCTGGGCATCGGCCAGATGCATGAAACCGAGCACCCCATCGAGCTGGCCGCCGATCTCGAGCAGCCCCACCACCTTGAGGGCCTCGCGCTTCGGGTTCTTGATGCCGGTGGCATCGCCCCCCTGAGGCAGCAGCAGGGTCACCGTGTCCCCTATCTTGACCCCCAGCTTGTCGGCGATGGTCTTGCCGAGGATGAGACCGTGCTCGCCGGCTTGCAGTTCGCGCAGGCCGCGCCCCGTCATGTAGTTGCCCGCATCGGAGAGATTGGCCTCGAGCTCCGGCAGCACGGCGCGCACCTGCAGCCCCTTGAGGGCGCTGCCGTGCTCCAGCAGGCCGTCGAGCCGGATCACTGGAGCGGCCGCCTCCACCCCGGGCTGGGCCAGCAGGTAATCTCGCAGTTTTGGCCAGTTGGGGAGCGGCGCCTCCATCCCCATCAGCTCGCCGTGGGGCACCACGGAGAGCACCCGGTTTTTGAGCTCCCGCTCAAAGCCGTTCATGGCGGAGAGCCCCAGGATCAGCGCCATCACCCCGAGGGCGATGCCGATGAGGGAGGAGGCGGAGATAAAGGCGATGAAGCCGTTGCGACGACGGGAGCGGCTGTAACGCAGGCCCAGAAACAGGGGCAGCGGTTTGAACATCAGGCGACCTCCGCCATCACGCCGCTCACCAGGGTCACCCGGCGATGGAGCTTGGCTGCCAGGCTCAAGTCGTGGGTCACCACCACGAACGCGGTGCCGAGCTCGCGGTTGAGCTCGCAGAGCAGCTCATAGACGGCGGTGGCGCTGGCGTGATCCAGGTTGCCGGTGGGCTCGTCCGCCAGCACCAGGCTGGGTTCGTTGACCAGGGCGCGGGCGATGGCCACCCGCTGGCGCTCACCACCGGAGAGCTCGGAGGGGCGATGGTGCAGACGGTGGGAGAGACCTACCCGCCCCAGCATCCTGCTCGCCTTCTCGGTGGCGCTGGCCACCGACTCGCCAGCGATCAGCAGCGGCATGGCGGCATTTTCCAGCGCACTGAATTCGGAGAGCAGGTGGTGGAACTGGTAGACAAACCCCAGCTCCTGGTTGCGAAACTTCGCCTGGGTGCGGCTGTCCCAGCGATGGATGTCCTGCCCCTTGAACAGCACGGCGCCGCTGGAGGGGTTGTCGAGCGCCCCCATCAGGTGCAGCAGGGTGGTCTTGCCGGAGCCAGAGCTGCCCACCACCGCCAGCATTTCGCCGGGCGCCACGCTAAGATCGATGCCCTTGAGTACCTGGGTCTCCAGATCGCCCTCTTTGTAGACATGGTTGAGGGCCTGACAGCGCAGCAGCGGCTCGCAGGAGACGGATTGATTCATAAAGGGGGCTCCACTTGCACCAGTAACAACAGAAGATGAATTATTCATAGCGCAGCGCCTCGGCCGGTTTGACCCGGGCCGCGCGGGCCGCCGGGTAGAGGGTGGCGCTGAAGCTGAGCAACACGGCGCCCAGCAAAATGGTCACGACCTGGGCGGGTTCGACGATGACCGGCAGACCCGAGCCGCCGGCCGTCATGTAGAGGTTGAGCCCCACCGCATTGAGCAGGGGGTTGAGCCCCATGGAGAGTGCCAGCCCCGCCAGACCACCAAACAGGGCGCCGATGACGCCGCTGGAGGCCCCCAGCACCATGAAGATCTTGACGATGCCAGACTCGCTCATGCCCATGGTGCGCAGGATGGCGACCTCCCCTTCCTTGTCGGTCACCACCATCACCAGGGCGGAGAGGATGTTGAAGGTGGCGACCGCGATGATCAGCACCAGCATCAGCCCCATCATCCGCTTCTCCATGGCCACCGCCTGGAACAGCTCGCCACGCTCGCGGCGCCAGTCCTGCCACTCCAGCCCGTCCGGCAGCGCCGTCTTCACCACCTGATCAGCGGCGAAGGGATCATCCAGCCAGAGGCGGATGCCGCCTACTTTGTCCGCAGGCAGGCGCAGCAGACGCTGGGCATCTCCCAGCGCAATCAGGGCGACTTGGCTGTCCACGTCGGCGCCGACCCCGAAGATGCCGGAGACGGTGAAGAGGCGCTGGGCCGGCACCCGGCCAAACGGGGTGAAACGGGTGCCTTCGGTCAGGATCAGACGGACCTGGTCGCCCATGGAGACCTTGAGACGATTGGCCACCCCCTGCCCCAGCACTATGTGGTATTCGCCGGCTTGCAGGCTGTCCAGACGCCCCATCTGCATCTGGGCGTGCAGGATGTCATCCTTGGGCCACTGGGCGGGATCAATCCCCTGCACGCTCACGCCGGTGAGCTGACCCGGGCTTTGCAACATGCCTTCGCTGTCGAGCATGGGGGCATGGGCGATCACGTGGGGCAACCTGGCCAAGTCCGGCAGCCCCTGCGGCGCGGCGTCGATGCGCCCCGCCGGGCTGGTCACCACCACATGGGGGATCACCCCCAGGATGCGCCCCTTGAGCTGCCCTTCAAAACCGTTCATCACCGAGATGACCACCATCAGAGCCGCGACCCCAATGGCAATGCCGAAAGTGGAAAACAGGGAGATAAATGAAACGAAGCGATTGCTGCGTCGCGAGCCTGCATAGCGCAGGCCGATGGCCAGCGACAGTGGCTGAAAAAGTCCAGTCTTCAAGGATATCTACGTTGCCAACAAAATAAGATACCGGATAATAAAGGGAAACCGTCTATGACAACAAGGGATAGCCTCCATGCAGGAACAGTTCTTCAGCGTCACCCATGCCACGCCGGTCAATGTGATCCCCATGCCCGGCGATTTTCACCTGCCCTCGCTGGAGGCACTGGAAGCCGAGCTGCCCGAACCCTTTCGCATCGCCTCCTCCATCACCTCCATCGACATGGTGACCAGCCGCCTGCTCCGCAACCAGAGTGAGTCGATGCACGATCTGGTGGAGATCATCAACCAGCAGTCGCGCAAGATCGACATGATCATGGGCTATGTGCTGTCAGTGCAGGATCACCCGGAGCACCGCTTCCACACCCTGCGCTTTGGCGCCGGCCAGCTCACCTATCTGCACCCGCGCCAGGGCCACGGCGAGGCACCGCACCAGCACCAGATAGTGCGGCTAAAGATCTTTCTGCGCGAAGAGGCCTCCGCCATCTACTGCTACGGCCAGGTCAAGCAGCTGGAACCGAGCGAGCACGGCACTCATGTAGTGCTCGACTATGTGCGGATCCGCGAGGATGACCGCGAACTGCTGGTGCGTGCCAGCCTGCATATCCAGTCCAAACAACTCAAACTTCGTGCGCAAGACCGTCAACGTTAAAAGAATCGAATGATGCCAATGAAGCTTCCCGCCTTGCCCGCCAAGGCGGGCCAAAAGTCAACGCTCGGCCAGCTGACAGGCAGCAGCCTCTCGCTGATGGCCGCCCGCCTCACCCAGGAGGCAGCTCGCCCCGTCCTGCTGGTGACCGCCGATACCCCGAGCGCCCTGCGTCTCGAACAGGAACTGCAGTACCTCTTGGCCGACACGGGCTGTCCGGTGCTGCTGTTCCCGGATTGGGAAACCCTGCCCTACGACACCTTCTCCCCTCATCAGGACATCATCTCCCAGCGGCTCGAGACCCTCTACAAGCTGCCGCAGATGAGCAGCGGCGTGCTGATCGTGCCCATCTCCACCCTGATGTTGCGCACGGCGCCCCGGGTCTATCTCGACAAATACAGCCTGATGGTGAAAAGCGGCCAGCGCCTCAACCTGCAGCAGCTGCGCGCACGCCTGGCCGAGGCGGGTTACGTGGCGGTAGAGCAGGTGCTGGAGCACGGCGAATTTGCCGCCCGCGGCTCCCTGCTCGATCTCTTCCCCATGGGCAGCAGCAGCCCCTATCGCATCGATTTTTTCGACGACGAGGTGGACTCCATCCGCCCGTTCGACCCCGAGACACAACGCTCCAGCGAGCCGGTCAAGAGCGTCAGCCTGTTGCCGGCCCGGGAGTTTCCCACCGATGAAGCCGCCATTGAGCTGTTTCGCGGCCAGTATCGCGAACAGTTCGAGATCTCCCGTGCCGAGGGCTCCATCTATCAGGAGGTGAGCAAGGGACGCTGGCCGGCCGGCATCGAATACTATCTGCCGCTCTTCTTCCAGCAGACCGCCAGCCTGTTTGATCACCTGCCGGACAACACCCTGCTGCTGACCGTGGGGGAGATCTACCCCGCCGCCCAGCGCTTCTGGAACGACATCGGCCAGCGCTACGAAGACAGGCGCTGGGACAATACCCGGCCCCTGCTGCCACCCCAGCAGATCTACCTGCCGGTGGAGCAGCTGTTTGCCGCCCTGGGTCAGTACGCGGCCGTGCGGCTGCAGGAGGCCCCCACCGCCGGCGATGCCGGCCAGCACGACCTGCCGATCTCGGCGCTGCCGGACCTTCAGCTCGATCACAGCAAGGAGCAACCTCTGCTGGCCCTCAGCCAGTTCCTGCAAGGGTTTACCGGCCGCACCCTGTTTGCGGTGGAGTCCGAGGGGCGACGCGAGGTGCTGGGGGACCTGCTGACGCGCATCGCACTGCAGCCCAAGGAGTTCGCCTCGCTGGATGCCTTCATCACCAGCAAGGCCCGCCACGGCCTGCTGGTGGCACCGCTCGAACGCGGTTTCTTGCTGAGAGAGCCGGGGCAAGAGGAGCTGGCGCTCATCACCGAGACCGAACTGCTGGGCGGCAAGATCCGCAGCAAACGGCAACGGGAGAAGAGCAAGAACTTAAGCTCCGATGCGGTGATCCGAAACCTGGGCGAGCTGACCCAGGGTCAGCCGGTGGTGCATCTCGATCACGGGGTCGGCCGCTATCTGGGGCTGGAGACCATCGATGCCGGCGGCCTGCCCACCGAGTTTCTGACCCTCGAATACGCCGGTGGCGACAAGCTGTTCGTGCCGGTCACCAGCCTGCACCTCATCAGCCGCTACACAGGATCCGACAATCCGCCCAGCCACAAGCTCGGCGGCGAGGCCTGGGTCAAGGCTCGGCGCAAGGCGGCCGAGAAGGTGCGCGACGTGGCGGCCGAGCTGCTCGATGTCTACGCCCACCGCGCGGCCCGCGCCGGGTTTGCCTTCAAGCACGATCGCGAGGCCTATCGCCAGTTTGCCGCCGGCTTCCCGTTCGAGGAGACCGACGATCAGCTCAACGCCATCAACGCCGTGCTCGGCGACATGTGCCAGGCCAAGAGCATGGACCGGCTGGTATGCGGCGACGTGGGCTTTGGCAAGACCGAGGTGGCGATGCGGGCGGCGTTTGTGGCCGTTCACGGCGGCAAGCAGGTGGCCGTGCTGGTGCCCACCACTCTCTTGGCCCAGCAACACTACGACAACTTCCGCGACCGCTTCGCCAACTGGCCGGTGCGGGTGGAGGTGCTGAGCCGTTTCCGCTCCGCCAAGGAGCAGAGCGCGGTGATGAAGGAGATGGCCGAGGGCAAGGTGGACATCATCATCGGCACCCACAAGCTGCTCGGCGCCGAGCTCACCTTCAAGGATCTCGGTCTGCTCATCGTCGACGAGGAGCACCGCTTCGGGGTGCGCCAGAAGGAGAAGATCAAGGCGCTGCGCGCCGACGTGGATATCCTCACCCTCACCGCGACCCCCATTCCGCGTACCCTCAACATGGCGATGTCCGGCATGCGGGATCTCTCCATCATCGCCACCCCGCCCGCCAAGCGCCTGGCCATCAAGACCTTCGTGCGCCAGCACGAACCGGCGGTGGTGCGCGAGGCGGTGCTGCGGGAGCTGAAGCGTGGTGGCCAGGTCTACTACCTGCACAACGACGTGGAGAGCATCGAGAAATGCGCGGCGGATCTTGCCGAGCTGGTGCCGGAGGAGCGCATCGGCATCGCCCACGGCCAGATGCGCGAGCGCGAGCTCGAGCGGGTGATGTCGGACTTCTACCACCAGCGTTTCAACCTGCTGGTCTGTACCACCATCATCGAGACCGGCATCGACGTGCCAAGCGCCAACACCATCATCATGGACCGGGCGGATCATCTGGGTCTGGCCCAGTTGCACCAGCTGCGGGGCCGGGTCGGCCGCTCCCACCACCAGGCCTATGCCTATCTGCTCACCCCCCATCCCAAGCTGATGACCAAGGATGCGGCCAAGCGGCTGGAGGCCATTGCGTCGCTCGAAGATCTCGGCGCCGGCTTTGCGCTGGCCACGCATGATCTGGAGATCCGCGGCGCAGGCGAGCTGCTGGGCGACGATCAGAGCGGCCAGATCGAATCGGTCGGCTTCACCCTCTACATGGAGATGCTGGAACAGGCGGTGGAGGCGCTCAAACATGGCAAGGAGCCGTCGCTCGAGCAGCTGATGAGTCAGCACACCGAGGTGGAGCTGCGCCTGCCGGCCTTGCTGCCGGACGACTACATCCCGGACGTCAACATGCGGCTTTCCATGTACAAGCGGATCGCCAGCGCGGCGGACGAGCAGGAGCTGCGGGAACTCAAGGTGGAGCTCATCGACCGCTTCGGCCTGCTGCCGGAACCAACCAAGACCTTGATGGAGCTGGCCGCCTTCCGCCAGCGCGCCACCGCCCTTGGCATTCGCCGAGTGGAGATGAGCGAGCGCGGTGGCTATCTGGACTTCACCCAGGACACCAAGGTCAACCCGGCCTATCTGGTCAAGCTGCTCTCCGAGCAGCCGCGCATCTACAAGATGGACGGGCCGACCCGGCTGCGCTTCCAGGTGCCAACCCAGGAGCGGACCATGCGCCTCAAGCTGGTGGACGGTCTGCTGGCGGATCTCGCCAGCCACGCCAGCCCCTGAGGGGGCATTCCTTGAGCGGCTAGCCACTCACCCAAATAAAACGGGAGCCAATATGGCTCCCGTTTTTTATCCCGTGATGCTGACCGTCAAGACTGCTCGGCCGGGTTTTCATGGGAGGAAAACTCGCGCATGAAGGCCTCGGCCCGCTCCACCATCTTGGTAGATCCGACGAAGTAAGGGGTGCGCTGGTGCAGCGCGGTGGGCTGGATATCCATGATGCGGTTGAAGCCGTCGGAGGCTCTGCCACCCGCCTGCTCCACCAGAAACGCCATGGGGTTGCACTCATAGAGCAGGCGCAGCTTGCCGTTCGGCGAGTTGGTGCCGGACGGATAGATGTAGATGCCGCCCTTGAGCAGGTTGCGGTGAAAATCGGAGACCAGGGAGCCAATATAGCGGGAGGTGTAAGGGCGGTGGGTCGCCTCGTCCCGCTCCTGGCAGTATTTGAGGTACTTCTTCACCCCGTCCGGGAACTTGATGTAGTTGCCCTCGTTGATGGAGTAGATCTTGCCCTCTTCCGGAATGCGGATGTTCTCGTGGGAGAGGCAGAAGCAGCCGATGGAGGGGTCGTAGGTAAAACCGTTGACGCCAAAGCCGGTGGTGTAGACCAGCATGGTGGAGGAGCCATAGACCACGTAACCGGCGGCAACCTGGCGGTTGCCCGGCTGCAGGAAGTCTTCCAGGGTGACGCCGGCACCCGGCTTGCTGACCCGGCGATAGATGGAGAAGATGGTCCCGACGGAGACGTTGACGTCGATGTTGGAGGAGCCGTCGAGGGGATCTATCAGCACCACGTACTTGGAGTGACGGGAGAGCTCGGAATCGAAGGAGACGAAATCCTCCTCCTCTTCGGAGGCCATGCCACACACCTCGCCACGGGCTTCGAGCGCCGCCTTGAAGCGCTCGTTGGCGTAGACGTCCAGCTTCTGCTGTACCTCGCCCTGCACGTTTTCAGCCCCCATGGAGCCGATGATGTCCGCCAGCCCCGCCTTGTTGATCTCCCGGTTCACCACCTTGGCAGCCAGGCGAATGGAGCTGAGCAGAGAGGTCAGCTCGCCGGTCGCAGTGGGATAATCCGCCTGCTTTTTGACGATGAACTCGCCCATGGTGATCATGTTTCGCATTATGGTTCCTTTAAGATCGTTTCCGTTGGCATTGAAAACGTTTGCAAGCATCAGCAAAAAAAGTGCCGATCCTCGGCAGCGTTGTTTTGTAACCTAATGTAACGTCTGTTTTTTGTTTTTGCAGCGAATTAAGCCGCTTGATAAATGCGCATTTCCGCCATTTTTTCTGCCAGATGCTCGCCATAAACTGGTTTCAATCGGTGACTTTTTGAATGTTAATTCGTGGCAAAAAATCACGAAGATGTTGTCATGAGGGCGCCAAGATCCCCGCTCTGCCCCCTATCTGGGGCGCATGCCAAAGGAGACCGGTCTGCCTCTTGAGATCTCGCCATCAATCCCGCACACTGGCCAGGCTTTGGAAGCAAAAAAACATAAGGATATTCAATGAAAAGGACTCTCATTGCCGGCACGGTGGCCGCACTGTTCGCACTCCCCGTCCTGGCGGCCCAGGTACCGGCCGGTACCAGGCTGTTACCCGCAGAACAGCAAACCTTCATCCGCAACATAGGTACCGAACCCGCCTCCATCGATCCCCAGATGGTGGAAGAGAGCGCGGGCAGCGAAATCGTCAACGATCTGTTCGAGGGGCTCTACACCCTGGATGGGGACGGCAAGCTGCAGCCTGCCGGCGCCCTTGGCTACGAGCTCGATCCCACCGGCACCGTCTACACCTTCAAACTCAGACCCGATGCCAAGTGGTCCAACGGCGAGCCGGTGACGGCGGCCGATTACGTCTATGGCTGGCAGCGGGCGGCGGATCCCAAGAACGCCTCCAACTACGCCTGGTTCATCGAGCTGACCGGCGTCACCAATGCCGCCGAGGTCATCCAGGGCAAGCAGAGCCCGGATACGCTGGGCATCAAGGCGCTCAATGAGCATACCCTGCAGATCACCTTGAAAAACCCGGTCCCCTTCTTCCTGAAGACCCTCTCCCACTACACCACCTTCCCGGCGCCGAAGGCGACCATAGAGAAGTTCGGTCATGAGTGGGTCAAGCCGGGCAACATCGTCTCCAACGGCGCCTTCGTGCTCAAGAAGTGGACCCCCAACGAACGCCTCATCGCCGAGCGCAACCCCCATTACTGGGACAACAAGAATACGGTGCTGAACAAGGTGCTCTATCTGGAGATCGTCTCCGATACCGCCGCCTACAACCGCTACCGCGCCGGCGAGCTGCACTACACCAGCTACCCGCTCGAGCAGTACAAGCAGCTCAAGCAGCAGAGCCCGCAGGAGCTGGTGAGCGTGCCGACCCTGGCCACCTACTACTACGTGTTCAACACCCAGCGCAAACCGTTCGATGACCCCAAGGTGCGCAAGGCGCTGTCGCTTGCCATCGACAGGGATACCATCACCGAGAAGATCCTGGGACAGGGTCAGATCTCCGCCTTCAGCCTGACTCCGCCTATCGTCGACGGCTTCGAGCTCAAGCGACCGGCCAGCGAGCTGATGAGCAAGGAGGAGCGGATCAAGCAGGCCAAGGCGCTGCTCGGCGAGGCGGGTTACGGCCCGGACAAGCCGCTGACGGTAGACATCCTCTACAACACCAACGAGGGGCACAAGAAGATAGCGCTGGCCATCTCCTCCATGTGGAAGCACAACCTGGGTGTCCAGGCCAAGCTCAACAACATGGAGTGGAAAACCATGGTCTCGGCCCTCAACGAAGGGGATTTCGGGGTCAGTCGCTACTCCTGGAACGGAGACTACAACGACGCCTCCACCTTCCTCGATATCCTGACCTCCAGCAGCAGCGCCAACAGCGGCAAGTGGTTCAACAAGGAGTACGACACCCTGCTGAGCAAGGCCCACGACTCGCAGGATGGCGCCGAGCGCAACCGCCTCTATCAACAGGCGGAAGCGGTGATCGAGGCCGACGCCCCCATCGCCCCGGTCTACTTCTACGTCAAGTCCCGCCTGCTCAAGCCCAACATCAAGGGCTACCCCTACCAGAATCCGCAGGATCTGGTCTACTCGAAGGACCTCTACCTCACCGCGCAGTGAGGCTAGCTATCCCGCATAAAAAAAGACCGCCATTCGGCGGTCTTTTTTTCAATCCTCCTGGCAGGCGGCCAGTGCCACCCTGCGCCGGCGCAGCACCACGGGTTGTACCAGCAGCTGGGCCAGCAAGACCCCAAACAGGGTCATGCCACCGCCGATCAGGTGGTAGCTGGTGAGCCGCTCGCCGAGCCAGCTGATGGCCAGGCCCGCTGTCATCACCGGCAGCAGGTTCATGAAGATGGCAGTGCGGCTCGCCCCGAGCAGAGCAATGCCCTGCATCCAGAGCCAGGGGGACAGGGCCGAAGTCGGGATCCCCGCATAGAGGATCAGCCAGAGCGCCCGACCGTCCGGCCAGTGTCCGTCCACCAGCAGATAAAACGGGGTGAGAAACAGCAGGCTGCAGAGCACCTGGCCGTAGAGCATGGACCAGTTGTCGAGTCCCAGATCCCACTTCTTGAGCAGCACGCTGTAGAGCGCATAGGTGCCCGCAGAGAGCAGCATGTAAACGGAGCCGATGTGGATGCCCTGAGTAAAGAGGCGGGCGGGATCCCCCTGCCCCAGCAAAATGGCCAGCCCCAGAATGGAGATGACGCCGCCTAGCAGCGCCCCCCAGGTGGGACGCTCACGCAGCAGCCAGATGCTGAGCAGCACAGTCATCAAGGGGGTGAGCCCCATCATCAGGCCAATTTCGGTCGCCCCCAGGGTCTGCGCCGCGTAGTAGCCGAAGGTCTGGTTGAGCACCATGCCGAGCAGAGCTAACGCCGCCAGCTGATAAAAGCCGGCCCGCAGTTTCGCTCGCTCGCGCCAGGCCCGATGGGCCAGAAACGGGGTCAGCACGATGGCGGCCACCATCCAGCGCGACCAGGCCAGCGCCGCCGGCGAGAGCACCCCCACCGCCAATTTGCTGACGATGGCGTTGCCGGCCCAGATGGCCATGCAGGAGAAGGGAAACAAGAAGGCAAGGGGCATCGCTATATCCAGAAAAAGCCAGCGGGTATTTCAGGCGGGAGTATAGGGAGGCCTGCAGGATTAGCAAGCATCAGGCCGTCCGGGGTGGATTGCCTGACAAAAAGGGGAACCGAACAGCGCCAAAGAGGCCGGAATGGCCCCAAAAACAGTCATGCCCGCACGGTGGCGGGCATGACGCGGATCAGCGAGGTGACGAAGCTATCACGCCGCATCCATGTGCAGTCTCGAGATCAACGCGTTGACTTCGACCACGGTCTGGCGGTGGGGAATGTCCGCCGACGTGGGCATCATCAGCAAGCCGGACTGGAAGTCGAAGCGTCCTCTGCCGTGGATGTAAATCCGCCCCTTGAAGAAGGTTTTGACATGTTTTGCCACTATCAGTGGCAGGTACTTCTTGAATACTCTCATCGTTTGCAACCTCTTGCAGTTGTATCCGTATGACAGCAGCTTCTGCGAAATAATTCCGTCAAATCTGTATAAAAATCCGGAAAAATCGCAACTCTCTTCCCCAAAAAACCAATCTATAACTTTTTATTAACTTTTAGCGTATTGTATGTGGTCCTTCCAACCAGAGCAAGGCCCCCTTGCCATCCTGCCACTCGATACAGGCCAGGCCCGAGGTGGCAAACATGGGGGCACCGGCTGCCGGACAGAGGCTCTGCACCAGGTATCCCACCAGCGGCAGGTGGCTCACCATCAGGATGCTGTCATGTTTGGCCGCCAGCGTGGTGAGGTAGCTCGCCACGAAGGCCGGATCGCCGTAAGGGGTGATGTCACCGCTCTCTTCGACGGCCCCTGCCTTGGGTAATTCACTGCATATGCTCTGCCAGGTTTGTCTGGCGCG
This sequence comes from Aeromonas sp. A35_P, assembly GCF_002259925.1. Classification (NCBI taxonomy): domain Bacteria; kingdom Pseudomonadati; phylum Pseudomonadota; class Gammaproteobacteria; order Aeromonadales; family Aeromonadaceae; genus Aeromonas; species Aeromonas sp. A35_P. Next base: position 26,516 of record NZ_NEVB01000177.1, read on the forward strand.
CAGGTAGTTGCTGTGGATCACCCGATCCAGCTTGTCGCCAAGCTGGGGGGCCAGCCAGCGGGCCATGTGGATGGACTCTTCGATTCCCTGCTCGGTCAGTGGACGCTGTTCATCTGTTTTCGCGTTCATGCCAGCCTGGCCATGACGCATGATGTAGATTTTCATTACAACCTCGCCCAACGGGCCTGTTTTGATAGCGGGGGGATCTTACCCCGCCATGCCGGGGGAAACAATTGCGCTACCTCTTAGAAAAGGGTTTGCCTCACTGGGTAGCGGGGTCGATAATCATGTTTAAATTCAAATAAATCCAACAAGAGTCACGCGCCAATGAGCCCATATGCCAGTCCCAACGACCATCGGCAATACCACTATCTGGAGCTGGCGAACCGGCTCAGGGTCTTGTTGATCTGCGATCCCGACACCGACAAGTCCGCCGCCTCCCTAGCCGTCAACACCGGCCACTTCGACGATCCGGCGGACCGGCAGGGGATGGCTCATTTCCTTGAGCATATGCTGTTCCTTGGCACCTGCACCTATCCCAAACCTGGTGAATACCAGCAATTTATGAGCCGTCATGGCGGCAGCAACAACGCCTGGACCGGCACCGAGTTCACCAACTTCTTCTTCGAAATTGACAACGGCTTCTTCGAGGCTGGGCTGGATCGCTTCTCCCAGTTTTTCATCTGCCCCACCTTCGATCCCGAGTGGGTGGACAAGGAGCGCAACGCGGTCGACTCCGAATACCGCCTCAAGCTGCAGGACGACGTGCGCCGCAGCTACCAGGTGCACAAGGAGACGGTCAATCCCGCCCACCCCTTCGCCAAGTTCTCTGTGGGCAACCTGGATACCCTGGCCGATCTGCCCGGCCGGGATCTGCGCTCCGACCTTATCCGGTTTTACGAAACCCACTACAGCGCGGATCGCATGGCGCTGGTGATGATCTCGCCTGCCGCCATCGAGACCCAGCTGGGTTGGTGCGATCGCTTTTTCGCTCCCATTTTGAATCGCAATTTGGGAACGCCGACCCTCGACATGCCCCTCTACCGGCTCGATGACCTGGGCATTCGCATCCAGCTCAACCCGGTCAAGGAGACCCGCAAACTCGCGCTCACCTTCCCGTTGCCCAACGTGGATGAGTATTACGACAAGAAGCCCCTCACCTTCCTGAGCCACCTCATCGGCTACGAAGGGGACGGCAGCCTGCTCTCTCTGCTGAAAGCGAAGGGTTGGGTCAACCAGCTCTCCGCCGGCGGTGGCATCAGCGGCGCCAACTTCAAGGATTTTGGCGTCAACTTCGGCCTGACCCCGCTCGGGCTCGAACACGTCAACGAGATAGTGGCTGCCCTGTTCGGTTACTTGAAGCTCATCGAGCGCGGCGGAGTGGAAGCCTGGCGCTATGACGAAAAGCGCACCGTGCTTGAGTCCGCCTTCCGCTTTCAGGAGCGGGGCCGGGCACTCGACACCGTCTCCGGGCTGGTGTTGAACCTGTTCAGCTACGCCCCCGATGACCTGCTCTACGGCGACTACATGATGCGCGCATACGACGAGCCCCTCATTCGCCGCCTGCTCGCCAAGCTCACCCCGCACAACCTGCGCATGACCGTCACGGCGCCGGAGCTCGCCACGGATCGGCTGGCCCGCTGGTATCAGACCCCTTACAGCGTCTCCATTATCACGGAGGCGGAGAAGATCCGCTGGCAACAGAGCGAGCCGGATCCGGCGCTGGCCCTGCCGCTGCCCAACCCCTTCATCAGCAACCGGCTCGACGTGCGCACGCCCGAGCTTGCCGCCGACATGCCCGCCTGCCTCATCGATCGGCCCGGCTTTCGACTCTGGCACCTGCACGAACATCAGTTCAGCGTGCCCAAGGGCAACCTCTACATCTCCATCGACAGCGAGCACGCGGTCAAGAGCCCGCGCCACATCGCCATGGCACGCCTCGCGGTGGAGCTGCTCACCGACCACCTCAACGCCCTCACCTACCCGGCGGAGCTGGCGGGGCTCGGTTACCAGATCTATGCCCACCAGGGCGGCTTTACCATCAACCTGAGCGGCTTTGCCGACAAGCAGCCGCTGCTGCTCGACATGATCCTCGGCAACCGCACCCTGGGTTATCCGGATCCGGCCCGCTTTGCCGAAATCAAGGAGCAGCTCATCCGCAACTGGGACAACCAGTCCAAGGCGCGCCCCATCTCCCAGCTGTTCAACCAGCTCACCAGCCTGCTGCAGCCCAACAACCCGCCGTTCGAGCAGTTGCTGCGCCACCTGCGCAGCGTCGAGCTGGGCGAGATGCCCGCCTTCGTGGCGAGCCTCTTTGCCGAGGTGCACGTGGAGACCCTGGTACACGGCGACTGGACCGCCGCCGAGGCCCTCGAGCTCGCCGCTCTGCTGGAGCGCCACCTCGGCGTCAACAGCCAGCCCAGTGCCGAGACCCGTCGCCCGCTCATCTCCATCCAGGACAGGGGCACCCTCATTCGTGAACAGGGCTGCGAGCATGAAGACTCGGCCCTGCTGGTCTACTACCAGTCGCGCACCACCCGGGCGCGGGATCTGGCCTGCTTCACCCTGGCCAACCACATCATGTCCTCCACCTTCTTTCACGAGCTGCGCACCCGCCAGCAGCTCGGCTATGTGGTGGGGGCCGGCAACCTGCCCCTCAACCGCCATCCCGGCCTCATCTTCTATATCCAGTCGCCGGTGGCCGGGCCACAGATACTGCTGGATGCGGTGGAGGAGTTCATCGATCTGTTTCCGCTGGCCATGCTCGAGCTCACCGCCCGCCAGTGGCAGGACAGCAAGGCGGGCCTGCAGGCCCAGCTGAGCGAGCGGGATGCCAACCTGCGCAGCCGCGGCCAGCGGCTGTGGGTCAGCATCGGCAACAAGGATCTCGGCTTTGATCAGCGCGAAAGGGTGTGCGAGGAGGTGGGCAACCTGAGCCGCGCCGACCTGGTGCGCTTTATCACCCAGCTGAGATCGAGAACGTCGGATCGGCTGATCCTCTGCAGCTATGGTCAGGGCCACGAGCACGACGAGCGCATCACCGGCCAGTTCATCGACGACCCGCGTGCATTCCGGCTCAACGCCGCTACCTTCGAGGCCTGATCAGGCCTCCTTTTCCTCTGTTGCAGCCAATAAAAAGCCGACCCCGTGGGGTCGGCTGGAAAAACCATAATCAATTGCGACCAGAGCCGCCAAAAGTGAACATGAGCGTGAAAATCAGACACTGAGTTGATGGTCGGCGGGCAGTCCAAACCAGAGCGCGCCTGCCGATGACAACAGTGATTGAGAAACAGGCTCATCTTAGGCACTCCCCTCCCTTGTCACGTTGATCTATGTCAAAGGAGGTAATAAAGAGTCAACCAGCTGCAGCTTTATGGCGAGTTTTATCGCCTCGGGTCACGCTTTTGGTCAAGCCTCTGGACGGCGCACCAGCCGGTAGGCCACCTCGTCGAAGTAGGAGAGCTGGCCCGACAACACCCTGGGGTGATCGAGCTCCGCCGCTCGCCCCAATACCTCCACCTGGAAGTGGCGCTCGAACAGGGTGCGCACCTCCATCTCCCCCACCGAGAAGGGCGGCTGCTGTTGTTGCTCCGGCTGATATTCCAGAGTCACCAGCAGGATCTGACCGCCCGCCTCGATAAGCCGGCTCATCAGCTCGGCATATTGACGGCGCATGGCGGTCGGCAGGGCGATGAGAGCGGCCCTGTCGTAGGCCAGTCGATAGCGGCGGCCAAGTTCGGGGGCGGCGAAAAAATCCCCCTCATAGATGCGCAGGCTGTCGTGCTGATGGCACTGATAGGGCCCCTCGGCACTCACCGTTTCACTCAGCTTGTTTTCGCTGAAAAAGCTGTTGATGGCGACGGACGAGAGCTCGAATCCGTCGACCGGATGGCCCTGCCCGCTCAGCCAGAGCATGTCGCGGGACTTGCCGCACAGGGGTACCAGCACGGGCTCACCCTGCTGCTGGGCCGACCACCAGGATTGCAGCCAGCGATTGAAATCCGCCTGATGAAAGCCGATCCGGTTCTCTTCCCAACGCTGATGCCAAAAAGCCGCTTCCATCCTGTCACCCCTGTCATGTAAAGATGCCTCAATATCACAACTTAGTTCGCTGCGCGCAAGCACCAACAGGGCCGCAGCCGCAACTTTTGCCCCAAAAAGCACAGCAAAACAAAAAAGGGCCAGAAAGCCCCCTTTTGACATCTTTTTGTCATCCACTCCTGCTCTTGCTCGCCTGCTTGCTGCCGCGACGGCAGGGCGAGCCGGATCAGAGCAAAACTGGCTCGGCGCACATTACCGGCGCTACCGCAGCAAGCCTTGCCACAATCTCGGTAAAGTCGGGGCGCGCCGCCACCACCTCGGCGAGACAGTCATCCACCAGCGCATGCAGGGCGTCCAGCCTGTCATCACGGGGGACGCAGCGGGCCAGCAGCTCTTCCAGCAGACAGCCGAAGGCTCTCACTTCCAGTCGCTCCAGCAAGCCGGCCAGCTCACCGTCGGTTCGCTCATAACAGGAGGCGGCGCCGAAATCCCCGAGCAGCAGCCGGCCCTCCCCTTGCGAGGCGTACAGCATGTTGTGGGCGTAGAGATCGCCGTGCAGGATGCCGCGCCCGTGCAGATGCAGCGCCGCGCTCGCCACCCCCTGCGCCATGGTAAGCAGCGCAGCCGGAGTAAAGCGGGCATCGGCCGGGTAGATGTCGCGAGTACAGGAGTCCAGACTCGGCGGCCCCGCCAGGTTGATAAAATCAGGGTCTATCAGCGCCATCACCAGCGCCGGGATGCCGGAGGGGTGATCGCCCACCCGCCCCTCGATCCCGACCAGATGGGGATGACGACCAGCCGCCAGCGACACCGCCAGCTCGCAGCGGGGCAGCCCATCGCTGGTCACCGCCCCCTTGAAGCACTTGACCGCCACCGCCCGCGGCCCCGCTGGCGTTGCCAGTTCGGCGCGATGGATGACACCGGATGCCCCCTGCCCCAGCAGCTCGCCCACCGTCAGTGCAGCCCACGGGATGTCGGCCACCGAGGCGCACTGGCCCAGTCGCTGCTCCTGCTTGTCGCTGAAGGGGTTGCCTGCATACGCCAGCCAGGCGAGGCGCGGCAGCCTCACCAGCCAATGCGGGAGCGCCTCGAGCCGGTTGGCGGCGATACGCACCAGCTCCAGACGCTGGCAGTTGGCAAGGGTCACCGGCAGCTCGCGCAGGCGATTGCCCGAGAGCATCAGCTTTTGCAGGGCGCCGCACTGACCCAGCTCATCGGGCAGCCGCTCGATGGCGTTGTCGGTCAGGATCAACCAGCGCAGCCCCGCCGGCAGCGACTTGGCGGGAACCGTGGCGATCCGGTTGGCCTTGAAGCCCACCATGGTGAGCGCCGGGCAGCGCCCCAGTACCTCGGGCAGCTCGATAAAGCGGTTCTCGGAGCAGAAAATGATGCGCAGCTTGCTGAACCCGGCCAGCTCGTCAGGCAGCCGGTTCAACTGGTTGCCGGTGAGATCCAGCACCTCCAGCGTCTCTTTGAGACTAAAGATTTCGGGCGGGAACTCCGTCAGGCTTTCGGCGAGTTTGAGGTGGCGGGCGCCGCAGAGTTCACCTGCGCGCAGCTGTTCCAGGGTATGCATGACATCGTCTCTATCGGGGTGGCCGGCTCGCGGCCAACGGCGCTGCCGGTGGTTGGCCCAGCAGTAAAAAAAGAGGGGGCATTATAGAGAATGACGGCAGAAGATCCCCTGTTTTGTTGCCGCAAGGGGCGGCACCGGCGCACGGTGCCGTGATAGGGGGCAAAGAGAGCAAGATCCGGGTCGTGTCAGCGAGGGCCGATTGCCATAGTGGAGCCGAACCAGAGTGGGTCAAACCCGTTGAAGGTCCAACCCATTGCCAACCCTGTGCGCCCGCACAACACACCAGCGAGGGAACTGCCATGTCATTACTGTCCAACAAGGTCGCCATCATCACCGGCGCCAGCTCCGGCATCGGCCGCGCCAGCGCCATCCTGTTTGCCCGGGAAGGGGCCAGCGTCGTCGTCGGCGCACGCCGCCAGCCCGAACTGGATCTGCTGGTGGAGGAGATCCGCCATGAGGGGGGCCAGGCGGTGAGCCTGGCGGGGGATGTGAAAAGCGAATCTTACGCCCGCGCCCTGGTGGATCTCGCGCTGACCCGTTTCAGCGGGCTCGATATCGCCTTCAACAACGCAGGCACCACGGGGACACCGGGCAGCGTGCCGGCGCTTGAACTGGCACAGTGGCAGGAGACCCTGGATACCAACCTCACCAGCGCCTTTATGGGGGCCAAGTACCAGATCCCCGCCATGCAGGCACGCGGGGGCGGCTCGCTTATCTTTACCTCTACCTTCGTCGGCCATACCCTGGGGCTGCCCGGCATGGCGGCCTATGCCGCAAGCAAGGCGGGCCTGATTGGCCTGACCCAGGTGCTCGCCGCCGAATATGGGGCACAAGGGGTGCGGGTCAACGCCCTGCTGCCGGGAGGCACCGACACCCCCATGGGACGGGCCTTTACCGATACGCCGGAGAGCCTCGCCTTTGTGCAGAATATGCATGCCCTCAAACGACTGGCCCAACCGGAGGAGATCGCCCGCTCGGCACTTTATCTCGCGTCCGATGTATCCAGCTTTACCACCGGCATTGCCCTGCTGGCCGATGGTGGGGTATCTATTTGTCGCACATGACCCTGTCGCACCCAAGATCCTGCGGCTGCAAACCTATCGTGAGAGCGCCTAATGTCTGATTACGCCCGCATCGCCGATGCCATCCGTTTTATCGCAAGCCAGGTGGCGCGCCAGCCCACCCTGGACGAGATAGCGGCGCACGTTCACTTAAGCCCCTTTCACTTCCAGCGGCTGTTCAGCCGCTGGGCCGGGGTGACGCCCAAACGCTATCTGCAGGTGCTGACTCTGGAGCGGGCCAAGGCACTGCTGCAGGAGTCGCGCCCGCTGCTGGAAGTGGCCGATACCCTGGGCCTGAGCAGCGGCTCGCGGCTCTACGATCACTTCGTGCAGCTCGAAGCGGTGACGCCGGGCGAGTACAAACAGCGCGGGGCCGGGCTGATCATCGATCACGGGGTGCATGACACCCCCTTCGGCCAGGCGTTCGTCGCCCTGACCCCGCGGGGGGTGTGCAACTTCTCGTTTCTCGATGACCAGGATCCACAGGCACCGCTGGCCGCCCTCGCCCAGAGCTGGCCAGAGGCAGAACTGAGAGAGGCGCCATCACGTACCCAGAACGTTATCAACACTATGTTCGATACCAGCAAGGCACAGGATCGCCCTATCTCATTGCACGTGAGCGGCACCAACTTTCAGATCAGCGTCTGGCGGGCGCTATTGCAGATCCCGCCCGCCAAGGTGGTGAGCTACGCCCAGGTGGCGAGCGCCGTCGGCAACCCCAAGGCAGCTCGCGCCGTGGGGCTGGCGGTGGGCGCCAATCCCGTCGCCTTGATGATCCCCTGCCACCGGGTCATCCAGCAAAACGGCAAACTCGGCGGCTATCACTGGGGCGAGACCCGCAAACAGGCGATACACGCCTGGGAAGCGGCGAGGTATGAGTGAGCTTGGCCTTTTTCTGTTCGCCCTGATGGGGGAGAAACAGGAGAGTTGGTTGTGAGTCAGCAGATTATCAGGTCACGCCGAACGAGCAGGCAGTGATATAGAGCGGGGGCATTAGCAGAATCGAGGCGCAGATCGCCCCTTTTGTTGCTTTGGCGAGGCTCAGCGCTCAGCCGCCCCACTCCAGCGAATTGGCGAAACAAGTAGGGTGCAATAAGCGCAGCGCATTGCACCGTTTGCTGAGTAGCTGTTGTGCAAGGTATGAAACACCAAATTAGAGGTGCAATTCACGCTGTTCATTGCACCCTACAAAACGCAGTTTTTTATGGCCCTCTGGAATGTCAAGTTGAGCGTCATTTAGCACTTTTGATGTATGTGTTTAACTGTGTAACAGCCTCTCTTGCATTTTCAATGAGCAACTTGTACTTCGCACTCGCCTGCCGGAGGAGGGCTAACTCTTCCTTAGAACTCGGAGCTGGAATTGTGGCAAGTTGTGTCAACAGAGATACCCGTGACGACAAGGTCTGGTTAAGGGTTAGAAAGGCAGCTTCCAATACAAAAGAACCGTCTTCAGACTGTACATCTGTCAACAATTCCTGAACAGAGCCAAGCGTAGCCTCGATGTTCCAAATCACTCTTGCCCAAGAGTCTTGAGTCGGATTACGTTCAGCAAGATATTGGTCGAGGCTTTCCACAACTCGGATGTTCTGAGAGACGATCAGGTTGGTGGTTCTGCGGCTTAGGCTTATCAAGCGATCACGTTCTCTTGCGGCGGCTACATATTTGTAGGAGTCTTTTCCTGCGACAACCAAATCCTTGAAGCCTGCAGTCAGTTTTGATACGGCCTCTCCTGCGGCTCCAATCGCATTCACGAGGTCAGTAAGGAGTGTAATTCTTGCAGCCGGGCTTGCCTGTACGCGGGCAATGAGAAGCGACAGCAATAGTGCAAACATGAACAAACGTCGATGCATAAAATACCCCCTTGGATAACGCCCGGCACACCGGCCGAGCGTAGCGCAGTGCGGGGCTGAAGCTGTTAGTTCATCAACTCTAAAAGTTCAGTGAGTGTTGCTTGTCTCTTAAGCTTATCCGTACTGAGGTCATCGAGTGAAAGAATCACACCGACACATTCTGATAGCACATCATTTATTTTTTGTGACTGTGTTTTGAAGACCGTCGTGATCTTATTTGCGTAAACTTCAGCCTTTTTACTATCCTGATTACCCATGATTAGCAGTCACCCCGAACTATACTGATCTTATGCACAGTTATCGAGGAGCGAGATCATGGCCAAAAGCAAAGTCCAATTCCAGAAAGGCTACAGCCTGTTTGAGCTTCTCAAGGACTATGGCACTGAAGCTCAGTGCGAAAACGCGTTGTTCACTTGGCGTTTTCCTCACGGCTTTGTCTGCCCTGAATGTGCCAACAAGACCTGTTGTCACCTGAAAAGTCGGCCACGCGTGCTGCAATGCAATCACTGCCATCACCAGATGTCATTGACTGGGAACACTATTTTCGCAAACACCAAGCTCCCGCTGACCAAGTGGTTTCTGGCGATGCACCTGTTGTCACAAACCAAAACAGGTTTGTCAGCGATGGAGCTAAAGCGCCAGTTGGGCGTCAAATATGACACCGCCTGGATGCTCAAGCACAAGCTGCTGCAAGCCATGAAAGAGTCCGATGACAAGCAGCCCATCAGCGGCATCATTCAGCTCGATGATGTCTACTGGGGTGGCGAGCACCGTGGTGGCAAACGGGGTCGGGGCGCGGCAGGCAAGACGCCATTTGTGGCAGCAGTGGCCCTGAACAAGGAAGGGCATCCAATCAAGATGCGGATGACGGTGGTCGATGGTTTCAAAACCAAGTCCATTGCTGATTGGGCAAAACGGCATGTTGCCAGTGGTAGCGCGGTGATATCCGATGGATTGGCCTGTTTCAGGGCGGTGAAGGAGGCCAATTGTGAGCACCTGGGTGTTGTCACCGGGGGCAACCTTGACTTGCTGGATCATCCGGCATTCAACTGGGTAAACACGATGATAGGGAATGTGAAGAACTCGCTGCGGGGCAGTTGCCATACGCTCGGAGCGAAGCATTTACCGAGACATCTTGCTGAATACTGCTTCCGGTTTAATCATCGTTTTGACCTCAAAAGCATGTTGGTTGAATTGGGGCATGCAGTCGTGGCAAGCCCTCCGATGCCATATCGGCTCTTGAAGCTGGCTGAGGGTCATGGGTAATCAGG
>NZ_NEVB01000178.1:0-2504 GCF_002259925.1 Aeromonas sp. A35_P
ATTTAAGGGCTTGTCTATTTGATGATTATATCGATTGAGGCCGGCGATGAAAGGGTAAAAATGAAAAAGGGGGATTTCTCCCCCTTTTCGATAAATGAGCGTCATTTCTGATGCTATTCGAGCTGGATCCAGGTGCTTTTCAGCTCGGTGTACTTCTCCAGTGCATGCAGCGACTTGTCGCGACCGTTGCCGGACTGCTTGAAACCGCCGAACGGCATGGTCATGTCACCGCCATCCCAGTTGTTGACGAACACGGTACCGGCGCGCAGGGCGCGGGAGCCCTTCACCGCCTTGTTGAGATCCGCCGTCCAGATTGCGGCTGCCAGACCGTAGTCGGTGTCGTTGCCAAGCGCAATGGCCTCTTCCAGGGTGTCGAAGCCGGTCACCGCCAGCACGGGGCCGAAGATCTCCTCGCGGAAGATGCGCATCTCTGGGGTCACGTCGTCGAAGATGGTGGGTTCGATATAGAAGCCACCGCTCTCGGTATTGGTGCGCTTGCCCCCCAGCAGCAGCTTGGCCCCCTCCTGCTGGCCGATGGCGATGTAGTTGAGCACCTGCTCCATCTGGATGTGGTCTACCATGGCGCCGATGCGGGTGGTGGGGTCGAGCGGGTTGGCCGAGATCCACTCGCGGGCATGGGCCAGCAGCCGCTCCATGAACTGCGGTTTGATGCTGTTTTGCACCAGCAGGCGGGAGGCGGCGGTGCACACCTCGCCCTGGTTGTAGAAGATGGCGCCGGCTGCACTGCGGGCGGCGGCGTCCAGATCCGGCGCATCCGCCAGCACTATGTTGGGGCTCTTGCCGCCGCACTCCATGAAGGCGCGCTTGAGGTTCGACTTGCCGGAGCACTGCACCAGATGCTTGCCGATCTTGGTGGAGCCGGTGAAGGTGATGCAGTCGACGTCCATGTGCATGGCTAGCGCCTCACCGACCGTGTGGCCGAAGCCGGGCAGCACGTTGAACACGCCGTCTGGGATGCCAGCCTCCTTGGCCAGACCAGCGATGCGCAGGGCGGTGAGCGGGGATTTCTCGGAGGGTTTGAGGATCACCGAGTTGCCGGTGGCGAGCGCCGGGCCCAGCTTCCAGCAGGCCATCACCAGCGGGAAGTTCCACGGCACGATGGCGGCCACGACGCCGAGCGGCTCGCGGGTTACCAGCGCCAGGGCGGACTCCTCGACCGGCGCGACCTGATCGTAGATCTTGTCGATGGCCTCGGCGTTCCAGGCGATGCAGTTGGCGGCGGCGGGGGCGTCATAACCCATGACGTCACCGATGGGCTTGCCCATGTCGAGCGACTCCAGCAGCGCCAGCTCCACCAGATTGAGCCGCATCAGTTCGGCGAAGCGCTGCAGGATCTGCTTGCGCTGCTTGGGCGACAGACCGCTCCAGCGTTTGTCGGCAAAGGCGGCGCGGGCGGCCTGCACCGCCAGTTCGGCATCGGCGGCGTCGCAGGCGGCAACCTTGGTCAGCAGCTTGCCGTTGGCCGGGTTGATGCAGTCGAAGGTGGCGCCGTTGATGGCGTCGCGGTAGCTGCCGTCGATGAAGGCTTGCGAGGGCAGGGTCAGGTGGGCGGCCTTGTGTTGCCACTGGGCCAGGGTCAGGTCACTCATGTTCACTCCTTGAACCGGCAAAAAGTCAGTTTCCGCGTATCAATATGCTAAACATCCTGCCGCTTGTAAATCCATCTTGTAACAATTCATTAAACACCCTGTCGGTTTGGCTTCACTAGAAACCCATCCCGATGAGGGTGTTCGGCGGGGCAAACCGCACCGCAAGGGCGGGTCGTCGACGCCTGTCAAACCGACGCCCGGTGCTAAGGGGCTGGTCGTAGTGCTGGGTCCGCCAAGGGGCGGGATCTCCCCTCTGCCATGGCTTAGAAGCTGGCGGGGGTGTTGGCCGAGATCAGCACGCATTCGTGCTCATCCACATTGCGAAAACGGTGCGGGGTGCGGCTGTCGAAGTAGTAGCCGTCCCCCGGCGTCAGCAGATAGACCTGCTCGCCGACGGTGACCTCCACCTGGCCCTGGATGACGATGCCGCACTCTTCGCCTTCGTGGCTCAGCATGTCATCGCCGGTGTCGGCGCCCGGTGGCAGTATCTCCTGCATCATGCCGATGGCGCGGTTGGCGCGGCTGTGGCCCACCAGGCGGTAGCTGATGGGGTGGGTGCCGAGATCCGGCATGTCGGCGGCGCGGAAGATCACCTCGGAATCCATCTCCGTCTCATCGGTGAAGAAGGTGGCCAGCGACATGGGAATGCCTTCCAGCACCTTGCGCAGGGAGGCGACCGAGGGGCTCACCTGATTTTTCTCGATCTGGGAGATAAAGCCGTTGGTCACACCGGAGCGTTTGGCCAGCTCGCGCTGGGAGAGGGCGGCTTTGGTGCGAACCGCCTTGAGGCGGTGACCGATATCCATCGATAGACACTCCTTGACTGTTTACTATTATTAAATTTGTGTTAAATATCTTATACCACCCCGTGCAGTGCAGCTAGCCGGGTGACAC
>NZ_NEVB01000179.1:0-2494 GCF_002259925.1 Aeromonas sp. A35_P
GCCTAGGCTCAGCCATGCCAATTGAGACCGATGCTGTGAGGCGAGGGTCGTGGCAGCAGGGGAGAGTGACGACAGTAACGCCTTTATGTGCACTGTCGACACCGGACATGCCAAATCTGGTATGACCCCCGGTGGAGTCCGGACACCACTTGAATAAACGGGGCGGAACCCGAACAGCCAAACGAGTAGGGACAAGAGATCACGGAGGGTTTGTTATGTCAGAACAAGCAGTGTTGTTGGGCGGATGGACTGCCTACCACAAGCTGAGCGCCAAAGATCAGGCCGTATTCAACCAGGCACTGGAAGGATTTGTCGGGGTGCAGTACACCCCCTTTGAAGTCTCCACCCAGGTCGTCGCCGGCACCAACTACCGTTTCAAATGCAAAACCACGGTGCCGCTGCCCAACCCGATCCATGGGGAAGCCGTGGTGCAGATCTTCCAATCCCTGGATGGCTCGGCCCATATCACCTCCATCACCCCGATCTGATCCGGTTGCGGGGCTAGGTGGGGAGGGGAATAGCCTCCAACCTGTTTGCTCCAAATCCTGAAAATAAGAAAGACGCCTTAGGGCGTCTTTCTTATTTTCCAATTGTTTGCGAGAAAATTTTGCTGTTGGTGCAGGGGATGGAGGCCATGTTGCCAACGTTGTCGTGATGAGTGCCCGAGTCGATCGGCAGAGCGTCATCTATCGCGTCCACATAGGGCGGCAGGCTGTTGCCTCTCTAGGCTGGGGAGGGGGGAGCAAACCCTGTCCGTCTGGTGCCGCGCGTGCAATGGGGTCGGATACCCGCTGCTTGGATGTTCCATATTGATGCAAGATGATGCTAGCTGCTGATACGTTCCCCCCAAGATGGGTCAATTTCTTGATCTGGCTTGAAAAACGTTTACCTTCCTCTTTTTCTTGTCTCTCTTGCTCGCTAGGATAGCCGTATGGATATGGCCTCTTTGTCGTCACCTATAAGGAGTCAGGCCAGAAATATCGCGAGGGTCAAAGGCCGCAAACTAGCACTTGTCAGGCGGTAGCTTGGCTGTTATTTGGAAGGCTCTGCTATTCGATTAGTACCGCCTTCCATCTAATCACAGTGGGGTCCCATGAACGGCGTCTACTCCATCGACAATCCGCGTCGTCTTTTCGAGAGGCTGGTTCGCAGCTTTACCGCGTTTTGCGACTCGCCATCAGAAGACGGAATCTTGGACGTTATCTTTCCCCTCTACCATCTGCGGGAATGGATATGTCCTGGCGGATACAATTCGTACAAACACAAACCAGACGATGCTCGTGCCCGAGAAGAACGCCTGCATGCGCATCTCCATGTCATGCCGGAATATGAAGTTGTTCGCTCTCTCTGCAATGCCGTCAAACATTACAGTGCCGAGACGCTCACCGGACGTACCGAGAAACTAGAAGGCTTCCGAGTCGGCTTGGGTAGAGTCAGCGATTCTCTTGGAGTAACGCACTTTATGGTTGACGGGAAAGAAATCCGAGGCTTCTTCTGGCCGGTTTATGAGGTGTATTTCCGGTACTTCTATGATGCCCAACCCGGCAGTCAACCGGACGTTGCGCAATGAAGCCACGTAGCGCCGGTTATTATAAACGTCAGGTATCGCTATGACAGATGGCAAGCAATTGGAGTCTCTGGTCGCCTTCGTCGAAGAGAGGATGCTGCCTGGAGGCTTTGCCGTAGTAACAAACCAACGGATTTATAACGACGACGGTGTCCAGATAGCCGAATTTGATGTAGAGATTCGCGGCCGCTTGGGTACGACCGATCTTGCTTGGCTGATCGAATGCCGTGATCGCCCCGGCTCAGGGCCCGCGCCCGGTAGCTGGATAGAACAATTAGTGGGCCGCCGCTCGCGCTTTGGATTCAACAAAGTCACGGCTGTTTCCACCACAGGCTTCGCAGAAGGCGCACAAGATTTCGCCAAGCAACAAGGGATCGAACTTCGCTCCGTCGAGGTGTTAACTCCGGACGCCTTTGTGTGGTTGGGCCTCTCTCATATGAGTTTTGTAGAACGGCGCGCCAATCTTGAGAGTGCTCGGCTCCTTGTCAACGAGAGCACATCTGAGGAACTTCGGGCTGCACTAAGTGACGTTGTGAAATCAGCTACAGGCGCGGACCGAATAATTCGATCAGTATCTGACGGCACGCAGCAAACCATGGCCGAGGCATTCCTTGGCGTTGTGGAGAGTGCAAATCTGTTCGTAGATCTTGAACTAGGGAAAGTGCGAACAAGTCCTTGATGTGAGATCATGAACCCCACTTGGCATCAGGGATGAGGTTCAGCATGAGTCACCAGCTCACCTTCGCGGACTGCGAGTTCAATGGCAAACGCCGTAAAACCCGTAAAGAGATATTCTTGGCTCGCATGGAGGCTGTGCTCCCATGGCCAAGGATGCTGGGGGTCATCGAACCCGTCTATCCCAAAGCTGGTAACGGGCGTCGTCCCTACCCACTCGATACCATGCTCCGCATTCACTGTATGCAGCAG
>NZ_NEVB01000180.1:0-2447 GCF_002259925.1 Aeromonas sp. A35_P
GTAAGCGTCCGGCCACTACCGTCTGGTGAATGGGGGCAGTTGTGGACAAAGTAGTTCCCACTAAAAAGTAGTGGGAACCAAAATGGTGTACACCAACAGCCGTACCAATGGCAGCCGTAAAGGCAGAGCCAATTACTCGCGAGAATTCAAACAGCGACTTGTCGAGGCCGCCAATCAGCCGGGCGTGTCCGTCTCAAAGCTCGCACAGGAGCACGGGGTCAATGCCAACCTCTTGTTCAAATGGCGACGTGATGCCAAAGTCGAAGCCCCTGCGTTATACCCCCTCGAACTGGTGTTGCCCCCTTCATCCACGGAGCTCCTCTTGCCTCCGACCCCACAGCCCGAAACGCTCATGCCAGAGACAGCGCCTGAACCGACACCATCCGGCACCATTGAGATACGACTGGGGCGTGCAATGGTCGTCATCGATGGCACCGTCGATACCAATGCATTACGAATGATCCTGGAGACCCTGCGCGTATGATAAATCTTCCTGCCGGCACCCGGATCTGGATCGTGGCCGGTATCACAGACATGAGAAATGGCTTCAATGGGTTAGCCTCGAAAGTGCAAATGACGTTGAAGGATGATCCTTTGTCAGGGCATGTCTTTATCTTCAGGGGCCGTAACGGGAGTCAAGTTAAGCTCCTCTGGTCTACCGGCGATGGTCTGTGTCTGCTGACCAAAAGGCTGGAGCGTGGTCGGTTTGCCTGGCCATCGGCTCGAGACGGCAAAGTCTTTTTGACGCCTGCACAACTGGCCATGCTACTGGAGGGGATAGACTGGCGCCATCCAAAGCGCCTGGCTAACTCATTGACCATGTTGTAAAAAGTGATCCCCCATGTAAGATGCATGGGTATGGAAAAATCACTAGCCGACGAAATCCTGCGACTGAAACGACTCCTGGCTGAACAGGAGTCACTTAATCGTGTTTTGCATGCAAGGTTGGAAGAGCGGGAGCGCGAAATAGAGCGCCTGCTTGCGCAACTCGACAAGCTGCGGCGTATGTATTTTGGCAGCCAGTCCGAGAAACTCGCTCGTCGTATCGCCCAGACAGAAACGCAGTTGAAAATACTTCAGCAAGAAAGTGACGCTATCACCGGCCGGGTGGATGACCCAGCGGTACCGCGGCCACTTCGCCAGACCCTCACTCGCAAACCCTTCCCTCTGGCCTTTCCTCGCGATGAGCACCGCCTGCGTCCAACAGAGGCAGTCTGCCCGGAATGTGGCGGAACGCTATCATACCTTGGAGAAGATACTGCTGAGCAGTTAGAGCTGATACGCAGTGCTTTCCGGGTCATCCGCACGGTTCGGGAGAAACACACCTGCGGGCAGTGCGATTTCATCACACAAGCGCCTGCGCCATCACGCCCTATCGAGCGGGGCATCGCCGGGCCTGGCTTACTGGCTCGGGTACTCACCTCCAAATATGCAGAGCACACTCCGCTATATCGCCAGTCGGAAATCTATGCCCGTCAGGGTGTGGCGCTGAGCCGCTCGGTGCTCTCTGGTTGGGTGGATGCATGTTGCAGATTGCTGTCACCGCTGGAGGAGGCGCTGCGGCAGTATGTGCTGACCGATGGCAAACTACACGCAGATGATACCCCGGTCCCGGTACTGCTCCCCGGCAATAAAAAGACAAAAACAGGGCGTCTGTGGACGTATGTACGCGATGATCGCAACGCCGGCTCCGAACTGCCGCCAGCCGTCTGGTTCGCTTACTCGCCTGATAGAAAGGGAGCCCATCCGCAAAGCCATCTTGCCGATTTCAGCGGCGTCCTACAAGCAGATGCCTACGCAGGATTTAATGAGCTATATCGTGAAGAGCGAGCTGCCGGCACGATAAAGGAAGCCGCTTGCTGGGCTCATGCCAGGCGAAAGATCCATGATGTGCATATCCGAACGCCATCGGACAACACACACGAAGCCCTCAAACGAATTGGTCAGCTTTACAGCCTCGAAGCAGAACTGCGTGGCATGTCAGCAGAACATCGGCTGGCAGAGCGAGAACGGCGGGCAAAGCCCTTACTGAAAGCGCTGGAGATCTGGTTACGGGATAGGATGTCCTCCCTCTCGCGTCACTCCGAGTTGGCCAAGGCCTTCGCCTATGCCTTGAATCAGTGGTCAGCACTGACGTACTACGCCGAAAACGGCTGGGTAGAGGTGGACAACAACATCGCGGAGAATGCGCTACGGCTAGTGAGCTTGGGGCGAAAGAACTTCCTGTTTTTTGGCTCTGACCATGGAGGTGAACGGGGAGCCTTGTTGTACAGCTTGCTCGGCACCTGCCGGTTGAACGGGGTGGATCCGGAGCATTACCTGCGGCATGTATTGAATGTGATCGCAGACTGGCCGGTGAACCGGGTCAGTGAACTGCTGCCATGGCGTGTTGCTCTACCTGCTGAATAACCTGCCCCCTGTCAATACGGCCTTCGCTGGACGCTTAC
>NZ_NEVB01000181.1:0-2341 GCF_002259925.1 Aeromonas sp. A35_P
GACCGGTCCACTCGATGCCGATGCCTTCCGGCAGCTGCTTCACCATCTGCTCGATGGCGGCCATGGCGTCACCGGTACTCTTGCCCGGCGCCGCTTCCCCAACGATCTCCATCGCCGGCACGCCGTTGTAACGCTCCAGCCGTGGCGAGCCGAAGCTCCAGTCGGTGCTGGCAAAGGCGGAGAAGAGCACCATCTGACCGGCACTGTTGCGCACGTACCAGAGCTTGAGATCTTCCGGGTTCATCCGGAAGGGGGCATCCGCCTGCAGGTAGACCTTCTTGACCCGACCTCTGTCGACGAAGTCGTTCACATAGGCCGAGCCCCAGGCACTGGAGAGCGTGCTGTTGATGTCGCTGATGGAGAGCCCCTGCGCCAGCGCCTTCTCATAGTCGATCTTGATGTCGAGCTGGGGGGTGTCTTCCATCCCGTTCGGGCGCACCCGCACCAGGTTGGGATCCTGCGCCGCCATGCCGAGCAGCTGGTTGCGCGCCGCCATCAGCTTGTCGTGGCCCACGCCGGCCCGATCTTGCAGATAGAAGTCAAAGCCGGTCGCCGTCCCGAGCTCCGGGATGGGAGGCAGGTTGAAGGCGAACACCTGAGCTTCCTTGATGCTGAACAGGTAGCCCATGGCGCGGCCGATGATGGCATTGGCGCTGCGATCCGGCGTGTTGCGCTCCTTCCAGTCTTTCAGCTTGATGAACGCCATGCCGCTGTTCTGACCGCTACCGGCGAAGCTGAAGCCCGCCACCGTCAGCACGGAGTCGACGTTATCCTTCTCGTTCTTCATGAAGTAGTCGCGCATGTCGGCCAGCACCACCTCGGTGCGCTGCTTGGTGGCACCGACCGGCAGCTGCACCATGGACATGATGACCCCCTGATCCTCTTCCGGCAGGAAGGAGGTGGGCATGCGCATGAACAGGATGGCCAGTACCGCCAGCATGGCCGCATAGATGATGCCGTAGCGAACGCCCTGCTTGACCACCTTGCGCACACTGCTCTGATAGCGGTTGGCGCTGGCGTCGAAGGCCCGGTTGAACCAGCCGAAGAAACCGCGCTTGGCACCGAACTCGCCATGCTTGATGGGCTTGAGCAGGGTGGCGCACAGGGCCGGCGTCAGGATCAGCGCCACCAGCACCGACAGCACCATGGCCGAGACGATGGTGAGAGAGAACTGGCGATAGATGGCGCCGGTCGAGCCGCCGAAGAAGGCCATTGGCACGAACACCGCCGAGAGCACCAGGGCGATCCCTACCAGGGCGCCGGTGATCTGGGTCATCGACTTGCGGGTCGCCTCGAGCGGAGAGAGATCCTCCTCGCTCATCAGGCGCTCCACGTTCTCCACCACCACGATGGCGTCATCCACCAGCAAACCGATGGCCAGCACCAGACCAAACATGGTCAGGGTGTTGATAGAGAAGCCGAACGCCGCCATGACGCCGAAGGTCCCCAGCAGCACCACGGGCACCGCGATGGTCGGGATCAGGGTGGCGCGGAAGTTCTGCAGGAACAGATACATAACGCAGAACACCAGGAAGATCGCCTCCACCAGGGTCTGCACCACCTCCTCGATGGAGATCTTCACGAACGGTGTGGTGTCGTAGGGATAGACGATCTCCATGTTGGCCGGAAAGTAGGTGGAAAGCTCATTCAGCTTGCCGCGCACCTTCTCGGCGGTATCCAGCGCGTTGGCACCGGTCGCCAGCTTGATGGCCACCGCCGCGGTGGGTTGCCCGTTGTAGAGCGCCTCGGCATCGTAGCTTTCACCAGCCAATTCGACTCGTGCCACATCTTTGAGCCGCACCTTGGAGCCGTCCTGGTTCACCCGCAGCAGGATGTCGTTGAACTGCGCCACGGTGGAGAGTCGGGTCTGCCCCATAATGGTGGCGGTGAACTGCTGATCGGTCACCGCCGGGGTGCCCCCCAGCTTGCCGAAGGCCACCTGGGTGTTTTGCGCCTTGATGGCGGCCTGTACGTCACCCGGGGTCATCTGCACCCGGTTGAGCTTGTTGGGATCGAGCCAGACCCGCATGGAGTACTGGCTGCCGAACAGGGTAATGTCCCCTACCCCGTCCAGACGGCTGAGCGGCTCCTTGATGTTGGCCACCACGTAGTCGGCCAGATCATCGTTGGTCATGGCGCCATCTTTGGAGATGAAGGCGGCAACCATCAGGAAGCTGCTGGAGGTCTTCTGGACCCGGATCCCCTGCTGCTGCACCTCTTGCGGCAACAGCGACATGGCTTGCTGCAGCTTGTTCTGCACCTGCACCTGGGCGATGTCGGGGTCGGTCCCGGGCTGGAAGGTGAGGGTCACCGATACCCGGCCGGAGGAGTCCGACTGGGA
>NZ_NEVB01000182.1:0-2308 GCF_002259925.1 Aeromonas sp. A35_P
ATTTGAGTTTGTTTATTGGCGTGAGATGTGTAGATGAACGGCGCCGATAGTTAGGCTAACATGGCGACACTTTTTTAATTTGCTACGACTCGAAGGGATTATGAGAAGTATCACACCAAGGCGGGTGCTGTCGCGGGAACAGCAGACGGAGATCACCCGGATCATCGTCAAGGTGGGCCAGATGCTGGCCCAGTTCGGCGCCGAGAGTCGCATCATAGAGCAGACCACGGTCCGGCTCGGCATGGCGCTCGGGCTGGAGAGCGTCGAGATGGCCATCTCCTCCAGCGCCATCGTGCTCACCAGCCTCTATCAGGGCAGTTGCGTCACCACCACCCGGCGGGTGCGCGAGCACGGCATCAACATGCAGGTGGTGTGCGAGATCCAGCGCATCTGCATCATGGCGGAGAAGGATCTGATCGGCGCGCGGGAAGTGCGTCAGCGCCTGGAGGCCATAGTACCGTTTCACTATCACCCCTGGCTGGTGGTGCCCATGGTGGGGCTCTCCTGTGGTGCCTTCAGTCTGCTGTTTGGCGGTGACTGGCCCATCTTCCTGGTGACCTGCTTCTCGGCTTCGGTTGCCATGCGGGCGCGCCAGCTGATGGCGCGTCATCACCACAGCCCCCTCATCAATTTTGCCACCACCGGCTTTATCGCCACCCTGCTCGCCTCCAGCGCGACCTTCTTCAACTGGGGGGCCCAGCCCTATCTCGCCATGGCGGCCAGCGTACTGCTGCTGGTGCCGGGCTTTCCGCTCATCAACGCGGTCTCCGACATGGTGAAGGGTTACTTCAACATGGGGCTGGCCCGTTGGGGCACGGCGACTTTGCTCACCATCAGCGCTGCGATAGGCATCATCCTCGCCATGTCGGTGACCGGCATCTGGGGGTGGAAGGTATGAAGATCTTTGACGCTGTATCGATCCTGTTGATCGGGGCAAACCGGCTATCCATCAGCGCACGGAACCATATCGGGATCATTCTCGCCATGTCGGTGACCGGAAGCTGGGGGAGGGTGCCATGATGGATCTGCTCTGGCTGCTGGCCAAGGACGCCTTCTGGTCGGCCATTCCGGCGGTGGGCTTTGCCATGTTGTTCAACGTGCCACCACGGATGTTGAAGTACTGCGCCATGGGCGGCGCCCTGGCTCACAGCCTGCGCACCCTGCTCATTCACCATGGCATGCCCATCGAGTGGGCCACCCTGGCGGCGGCGACCACGGTCGGTTTTGTCTGCGTCTACTGGTCGCGCCGGCTGCTGGCGCCGCGCCCTGTGTTCAGCGTCGCCTCCATCATCCCCATGATCCCGGGCAGCTACGCCTTCAAGGCGATGATCGCGGTGGTGGAGCTCAATATCTCCGGGGTGACCATGGAGCTTATCCAGAGCGCGGTGGAGAACGGCCTCAAGGCGCTGTTTATCGTGGGGGCTTTGAGTTTCGGTCTAGCGATCCCGTCCCTGGTCGTGTATCGTAACCGCCCCATTATATGAATGGTGAAGTGAGAGGCTGATACCGTGAAGATTTCCATGATTGCCGCCGTGGCCCACGATCGCGTGATCGGCAAGGACAACCAGATGCCATGGCATATGCCGGCGGATCTGGCCCACTTCAAGCGGATCACTCTCGGTAAACCGGTGTTGATGGGTCGCAAGACCTTTGAATCCATCGGGCGGCCGCTGCCCGGGCGCCGCAATCTGGTGATCAGCCGCAACCCGGATTACCGGGTTGATGGTGTAGAAGTGATTGATTCTGTTAGTTCTGCATTAGAGTTATTAGGTCGTGAAGACTCAGTGGAAGAACTTATGGTTATTGGCGGCGGGCATCTTTTCGAACAGCTGCTACCTAGGGCAGAACGCCTCTATCTGACTCAGATTGAACTTGAAGTTGATGGGGATGCCCATTTTCCTGTGTTGGATCATACCGACTGGGAACTGCTGGAAGAAGAATCTCATCCTGCGGATGAACGTAATGCTTACCCCTACCGCTTCGAGACCTGGCAGCGGCGCTGACGGCTGGCGGATTGCCCCGGTTGATGAAAGGCCCCTTGTGTTGCACAAGGGGCCTTTTTGCTGTCCGGGACAGGGATTGAATGCCCAGATATAGCGATGTGCCATAGTGTGGACACGGCACACCTCAGGCCTCTATTTCACAGTGGAAGTGAGGCAGCGAATGACAACATTATGGTTAGTGTTGTAACTAAATGTGTTGACCCGCTAATGAGAGACATGTTCCCTCCTTTTCCCTCCCATTATTGCTCTGCTTTTCTCGCGTAACATACCTGTCAATCGTTGATTTTGATGGGATTATATTTATC
>NZ_NEVB01000183.1:0-35243 GCF_002259925.1 Aeromonas sp. A35_P
GGATTATATGCCAAGCGGACGCGCATGCCGCTCAAAAAAAACTAATCCACCGCCAGTCAACTGACTCCAGACACTAAGGTAAAAGCAGTGATAAAAACAGACCAAACCCGGCAATGGCGATATTAAATTTTGATTTTTACCGTTTCGTCACAATTTGGAGAAAAACGTTTCGCCGCCAGCCCAGATTAAAGGCTGATGCCCAAACAGGGTCGTCAGCCTCATCACATTAGTTTTGTTGTGAAAACACCCGAGTATTATTAGATTTTTTCACCCTTGGCCAGAGCGGGCAGCTCCCCCTCCAGCCCCATGGCGGCCCGGATCACGCTTTGCTTGAGCGGCGTCAACAGGTCGAAGGCACACAGGCCAGCCCCGCGCACCAGCTTCTTGAGCGGGTTGGCACCGGCAAACAGCCGCTTGAGCCCCTCCATCGCCGCCAGCATGCTGGCCGCCTCGCTCTTGCGCCAGCGCTCGTAGCCGCGCAGGTTGGCGAGCAGACCGATATCCTTGCCCGCCGCCTGATTGCGCAGGATCTGCTCGGCCAGGGCGGCGGCGTCCAGCAGCCCCAGGTTGACCCCCTGCCCCGCCAGCGGGTGTATGGTGTGGGCGGCATCCCCCACCAGCACCAGCCGCTCGCGGGCAAAGTCGCGGGCATAGCGGGCGGTGAGCGGGATGGCGCTGCGCGCCCCTTCCACCAGGCACAGGCCGAGGCGGCCATCGAACGCGGTGGTGAGCTGGCGGTTGAACTGCTCGTCGTCACACTGGCAGAGCGCCTCGGCACGAGCGGCCGGCAGCGACCAGACGATGGAGCAGAGATCCGGCTGCCACAGGGGCAGGAAGGCGAGCGGCCCCTCGGGGGTGAAGATCTGGCGCGCCACCGCTTCATGAGGCTCGGCACAGCGCACCGTCGCCACCAGGGCGTGATGGCCGTAATCCCAACTGGTGAGCGGAATGTCGGCCTGCCGACGCACCCAGGAGTGGGCGCCGTCGGCCGCCACCACCAGCTTGGCCGACAGTG
The DNA here is from genome assembly GCF_002259925.1 of Aeromonas sp. A35_P. NCBI lineage: Bacteria > Pseudomonadati > Pseudomonadota > Gammaproteobacteria > Aeromonadales > Aeromonadaceae > Aeromonas > Aeromonas sp. A35_P. The sequence goes on from NZ_NEVB01000183.1 coordinate 1,016, forward strand.
CGCGGCCATCTTCCAGCTGCAGCAGGGAGCCCGCTTCGCCGCTTTGCAGGCTGCTCGCCCGGGCCGGGCTCAGCAGCTGGATGTTGTTGGCCCCCTCGATGGCGTCCAGCAGCGCCAGCTGGATGACCCGGTTCTCGACGATGTGGCCAAGCTCGGGCTGACGCAGACTGGCGGCATCGAAGGCGATCCGACCAAAGCTGTCCTGCTCCCACACCTCCATCTGCACGTAGGGCTGCAGGCGGCGGGCCTCAATGCCGCGCCAGGCGCCCACCTGCTGCAGGATGCGCTGGCTGGCCAGACTCAGGGCGCTGACCCGGTTGTCCGGCGCCTCGTCAAGCGCGGGGGCAGGCAGCTGGCCCTCGACCACGGCCACCTTGAGCGCACTCCCCTTGAGCGCGGCGGCGAGCCCCAGGCCCACCATGCCGCCCCCCACAATCACCACATCCACGTTTTGCATCTGCATCGATTTATATCCTTTCAGGGCTGATCGCCGGGATCAGCGAGGGCACGCCCGCAGGCAGACCCCTTCAATACGCAAGCTGTGACCCGCCTCAGGGGCGGCACAGGTCGGCAACAAAGCCCAGGGTGCGGGAGGCCAGCGGCGCCTTGAGGCAAGCCAGCCGCCCCATCAGGGAGAGCGCCAGGTTGCGGCCCGCCACCAGAGGGTCGTGATCATTGGAGAAGAGCTGGGCCAGCGAGGAGGTAAGCCAGACCGTCTGCGCCTGATCCTCCTTGCGCTGCTGCCAGTAACCGTTTAGCACCTTGAAGCTGCCGATATCCTCCCCCGCCGCCAGGGCCTGACCGACGGCGCGGGTGAGCAGGTCCAGATCGCGCATGCCGAGGTTGAAGCCCTGACCGGCGATGGGATGCAGCAGATGGGCGGCGTTGCCCACCAGCACGGTGCGCTGGGCCAGCGGGTAGTCAGCCACCGTCAGCACCAGCGGATAGACGTGGCGCTGGCCGGTTTGCAGGAAGCGACCGAGGCGCCAGCCGAAGGCCTGCTGCAGGCGGGCCAGAAAGGCGGCGTCATCGAGCGCCATCAAGGCCGGCGCCTCATCCCGCGCCACGCTCCAGACCAGGGAGGAGAGCCCCCCCTGCATCGGCAGCAACGCCAGCGGCCCCCCTTGGGTGAAACGCTCGAATGCCTGGCCGGCCGGACCCTCGGCCGTCTTGACGGTGGCGATGATGGCGCTCTGGCCGTAGTCGTGACGGCTCACTGCCAGCTTGCACTGCTGACGCACGAAGGAGTTGCCGCCATCGGCCGCCACCAGCAGGCGGGTCTGATAACGCTCGCCGTCCGCCAGGGTCAGGTTCACCCCCTCCGTCAGCGGCTCCACCCGTTCAAGCTGGGCCGGGCACAGCATGCGGATCTGCGGGCAGGCGGCGATCGCCTGTTGCAACTCGATGCCCGCCGCCGACAGCTCGATCACCTGGCCGAGGGCAGACAGGCCATACTCGGCGGCCGTCAATCCGGCCTGGCCGAAGTGGCCCCGATCCGACACATGAATGCGGGTGATGGGGCTGCAATGGGGGGCAAAACGGGGCCAGAGCCCGTGCCGGGCCAGCGCCTCGCAGGTACCGGCGGAGAGCGCGATGGCGCGGGCATCGAAGCCGGGGTGTGCATTGAGCTCGGGGGCGCTCGCCTCCAGCAGCAGGATCTGCAGAGGCTTGGGCCCTGGCAGGGCCGCGAGGGAGAGCGCCAGCACGGCGCCGCTCATTCCACCACCGACGATGGCCACATCGACGTGGTTCAGATCAGATTGAGACATGAGATCAGGGGAAAAGCTGAAAACGTGGGGTCATGCTAACACAAAGCGTGGGGTCGGGATGCGAAGCCACGGGCAAAAAAGCGCAGTCCCTGTCGTTACTTGCCTCATCACGGCCGGCCGGCGCGGGCAACATCCAGATGTAAAAAGAGCGCCACCAGGCGCTCTTTTTCGGACTTGCTCGACTCAGTGCAGGGTCGGTGGGGTGCTCGGGGCATCCGGCCGCTTGCCAAACTCCTCGAACGCCATCATGACCCCGAGGCGCACGTGTTCGTAGAGCACCAGGAAGGAAGCTTCGTTCTCTTCATCTTCCTGATCGAACTCGGCGGAGACCTGGGTGATGCTGGCGATGTCCTGGATCATCTCCTGCAGCTCTTCGGAGGCCTTGGAGAGCTCCTGCTGCACCACGCCGAAACCGGCCAGAAAGGCCTGGGACCAGTCCACCAGCGAATCGATGCGCTCGTCGAGGGGCGCTTCGTCGCTTGGCAACAGCAGCTCGACCCCTTTCTGGGCCATCAGGCTCTCGATCACCTGGTGATAAAGATCGGTCATCACCTGGCGTACCGGGGCCGGCAAACCGAAACCGTCGTTGACCAGATCGTTGAAATGGGGCAGCCAGCTCTTGTCGTCCAGGGCCACACCACCGCACACCAGACCGCAGATCACGCCATGGGCCTCTACAGCCGTTGCCATCAGCTCGTGCTGTTCCATCAGGTCGGCCACGGCCGCGTATTTCAGGGGGTTCGTTTTGCTCATCGAAGATCCGCTCAAAGTTCAGGCAAATATGCAGAATTAATGGTCAGGATCCTAGCATTCTCCCCCTTCCAGAGCCAGCAAGGCCTTGAAACTTCTGCATCTGCGCTATATAGTCCCGCCCAGTTGTCCACGTGGATAAAGGCGGAATGACACTCCGCCGTATTGAGGAAGGCATGAGCACAGAGGCCGTAGAAATCGTCATTTTGGGACGTCCCTACAAGGTATCCTGTCCCCTGGGACAGCAGGATGCCCTGCGCCAGGCCGCCGACCAGCTGACTGATAAACTCATCGAGCTGCGTCAACGCTCCAAGGTCTCCAGCAATGAACAGCTGGCGGTGATGGCAGCACTCAATTTCTGCCATGAGCTCTGTCTTGAAAAAGACAAGAATCACCAATACTCTGAGACCATGGACAAGCGGATCAAGATGCTGCAACGCACCATCGAAGCGGCCTTGATCGAGCACGGACAATATGGCGAATCCAGCGACGAAGGCGTACAACCCTAACTCGCAACGTTTTTGAAATTCCCTGGGGTGTTTGTCAGCCGGTTCAAGTCCCCGAGCCGATATTCATACCAAACAGGGGATCTGCCTTCTGGCTATTGCGCATGCTCGGCACGACTGAGAAGCCTGCGGTCAGATCCGATCCCCGCCTTGAACCGACGGTTCAAGGGCCCAAACCGGCAACGGCATCTCCGGGGTACCAACAGCAAAAAGCCCGTCACCAGCGTGACGGGCTTTTTCTTTGCCTGCGCGGCAGTCCCCTCCCCCAGCAGTTTCAGTCATCCGGCATATCAGCCCCCAGCGGCGGGCCATAAAAAACCCGCCAACTCAGGCGGGTCTTTTCACATCATCCGGCTCACACGGCCATCTGCTCGTGGGGCGAACCGTGGTGACGCAACCAGAGGAAGCTCAGCGCCACGATCAGCACCATCAGTGTCATGATGGCGCCCAGGGTCACCTGCCCCTCCATCGGGAAGCAGGCCGCCAGCAGGGTCACGATGCCGGCCCCCAGGTTCTGCATGCCGCCGAGGATGGCACCGGCGGTGCCCGCCTGGCCCGGAAAGGGCTCGATGGCGCAGGAGGTGGCGGTCGGATAGAGAATACCGCTGCCGATGAAGTAGACGGCGGCCCCACCCACCAGGGAAGCGGCACTCACTATCCCGAACAGACCGGGCAGCAGGATGATGAGCGACCCCAGCGCCAGGAAGGCGATGCCAAGGCGCATCAGCTTGCCCTGGCTCAGGCGAAAGCTCAGCTTGGCGGAGAGCCAGGCACCGAACAGATAGCCGGGCAGCGGCAGTACGAACAGCACACTGACGGTACGGGCACTCAGCTTGAGCACGTCGCCCAGCAGCACGCCGGCGGCCGCTTCAAACACCGCCAGACCGGCGAAGGTCGCCATCAGGCAGAGCAGGTTGCCCTGAAAACGCGGGTTGCCGAGCACGTGGCGATAGGCAGCACCGACTCGCAGCGGCTGCTGACGGGCCTCTTCCGGCAAGGTTTCGACGAACCAGGCCAGTATGGCCAGAGTCGCCACGGCGCCAAAGCCGAACAGGAACCAGTAGCCCGCGCGCCAGTTGAACAGCTCGGTCAGCCAGCCGCCCAGCACGGGGGCCAGCAACGGGGAGAAGATCACCCCCATGCTCACCAGGCTGTTGGCGCGGTTGAGCTCGGCGCCAGTGTAGCGGTCACGCATCAGGGTACGGCTCATGGCGCCGCCAGCCCCGGTCCCCAGCCCCTGGATGAAGCTGCCCACCAGCAGCGCCATGAAGCTCGGGATCAGTTGAATGGTCAGGGTACCCACCAGGAACACCATCATGCCGATGATGATGATGGGGCGACGGCCGATACGATCCGACAAGGGGCCGTAGACAAACTGGGAGAGGCCGTACGGGATCAGGTAGCAGGCCATCACCGCCTGCAGCTGGCCGGAGGCCACGTTGAAGTCCCCCGCCATCATGGGAATGGAGGGCACGTAGAGGGTCTGGGTCATCTGGCCCACAGCGACCATCAGAATGGTCAGAAAAAACAGCGGATAAAAACTGTGCCGATACATATCTCAGTCCCGAAAAATCATCGAAAAGCTGCCCGCCTCTGGCAGAAAACCGCAGAGGGGATCCAACAAACAGGGTCAATCAAAGGTGAAAACTCAAGGCGGAGAACCCGCACCGGCCGGGAGCAGGGCACTCCCATGGCTTGCCGTCATCTTAGTGATTCAGATCACGAAAAACGAACGAATCTTTATAATCAGCTTTCCTTAGTTTTTCTAATGTGACGGGGTTTTAGGCCCCGTCAACGATAAGAATCAACGCGTTACCATCTGCTGGGCCTGCTTGACCAGATCTTCCGGCTTCTCGTTACGCGGCGGTATGGAGATCCCCTTCTGGCAGGCCGGCTTGTCAGCCATCCGGTCCATCCAGGCCTGCAGATGGGGCAGCCCCTCGATGGAGATACCGCTCCAGTCATAGATACGCACCCAGGGCCAGGTGGCGATGTCGGCGATACTGTACTCGTCGGCCAGATACTCGTGCTGGGCCAGATGGCTGTCGAGCACCTCAAACAGGCGGCGCCCCTCTTTCTGATAGCGTTTGATGGCGGCCGGGATCTTCTCCGGGAAGTAGCGATAGAAGACGTTGGCCTGCCCCATCATGGGCCCGACTCCACCCATCTGGAACATCAACCACTGAATGGCCTGGGAGCGGCGCTTGGGATCCACTGGCAGCAGCTTGCCCGCCTTCTCGGCCAGATAGAGAAGAATGGCACCCGACTCGAACACCGCGAAGTCCCCGTTGTCCCGATCGACGATGGCTGGAATGCGGCCGTTGGGGTTGATGGCCAGAAACTCGGGTTTCTTCTGATCCAGCGCCGACAGATCGAGCGCAATGACACGGTAGGGCAAGCCCAGCTCTTCAAGGGCAATCGCCACCTTGAAACCGTTGGGCGTGGCGGCGGTATAAAAATCGATCATCATGGACTCCTTGTGATTCACACATTGGCGCAGGACTGATAGGGCCTCGCCCATGTCGGCCAGAGAAACGCAGCGGGATGGACAACATATGGACATCCCCTGGCCTGAACATGACGAAGCGGCACAATACCGGTCAGTTATGACAAATATTGTGCCGCTTGAACAGCCCGGCGCAGGGAAGGAAGAGCCTAGTTGCACAGCCCCATGGGTTGACGCTGGCGCAGCAGAATGAGACGGGAAAGCAGCGGGAAGTAGGACTCCAGCTTGTTCAACAGCACCCTGCTGCAGGCAGGGTCGGCAAGTTCAGACTCTTCCAGCACGATGCCGTTGGAGACGAAATAGAAGCGCGGGTCCCGCACATCCGGCCCCTGGATGGTGAGAGTACCGTCTCCCTTGCGCATCAGCAGCGGCAACACCGGCAACCCGAAGGTGTCGCTGTTGCGCTGCCAGGCAAACTCGGGCCAGGCCGCATCCCCGTCCAGCAGCAAGATGGCTGCCTCTTCCTTGCCGGGTTGCCAGTGGGATGGCTGGGTAATGGTTAGCTCGTTGAAGTAGTCGCCGTATCCGGTCGAGTTCCGCAAGGCGGCCAGCAAACCCTGGGTGGAGGTTGCCGACGGTTTTTGACTCACTAATGACAAATTCATGATCCACGTCCCTATGCTCAAGGCAGCCTGTTATTCGGCTGCTGCCCATAAGACTAGACCAAAAAGAGCCTATATTGGAGCCGTCAGATCTGGCAGTCGCCAAGGCCGGAGCGATAACGTATAACAGTTGCCATTGTCGAAAAGACTGGTATGATACCGCGTCCTTTTATTCCCCCGTTCTTTAACATCCAGTGGTGAACCTATGCATCCGATGCTGAATATCGCCGTGCGCGCTGCGCGCAACGCCGGTCAAGTAGTAGTAAAAGCCTTTTCTCAACCCGAGAACATCGAGGTTATCCAGAAGGGCAGCAATGACTTCGTGACCAACGTTGACCGTGAAGCCGAAGCGGCCATCATTCACACCATCAAAAAATCTTACCCGGAACACAGCATCGTGGCTGAAGAGTCTGGTGAGATTGCCGGTACCAATCCGGACTACCAATGGATCATTGACCCACTGGATGGCACGACCAACCTGGTCAAAGGCATTCCGCACTTTGCCGTCTCCATCGCCCTGCGCGTCAAGGGCAAAACCGAACAGGCCGTGATCTACGATCCGATCCGTGACGAGCTGTTCACTGCCACCCGTGGCAGCGGCGCCCAGCTGAACGGCTACCGCATCCGTGTCGGCAAGGCCAAAGAGCTGGCCGGCACCATCCTGGCCACCGGTTTCCCGTTCAAGCAGAAGCACCATATAGAGCCGTACCTGAAGATGTTCCAGAGCATGTTCATCGAGTGTGCCGACATCCGTCGTGCCGGCTCCGCTGCGCTGGATCTGGCCTATGTGGCTGCCGGTCGCGTCGACGGTTTCTGGGAAATCGGCCTCAAGCCCTGGGACACCGCTGCCGGTGAGCTGCTGGCCAAAGAGGCCGGCGCCATCGTCACCGACTTCGTCGGTGGTCACAACTACGAGAACTCCGGCAACATCGTCGTGGCCAACCCGCGCGTGCTGAAAGAGATGCTGGGCAAGATCCGCGAAGAGCTGCCGGAATCCCTGGCCAAGTAAGCCAGCACTACCCGCACTCATCAAAACCCGGCTCAGGCCGGGTTTTTTTATGACCTTTTCATGACCATCAGCCCATCGACACTGGCAAGCAAATCCCTGCCAGTGCGCATTGCCATCGCTCCTCTCCCCCTCATGGCCAGCGCTGTCCCGACTGGCGAGATCGTGAGCGTCACTGTCGCCTTGTGCGGCGTCAATGCTCGATACCTGCCGCAGGCCTAGAGCCGTGACCCATCCCTGTGCTCATGCCTTGAGATGAAGGAGCAACAAAAACAGTCAACCCGGCCGAAGCCGGGTTGACTGTTTGCCTGCAGCAACAGGCCATGACACGGCACCCTGTCTGGTGCCGGTAGAGCTATTACGCCAGGCGGAAGCGGCCTATGGTCTGACGCAGACCCGCGGCCAGCTGGCTCAGTTCCAGGCAAGCGCGAGCGGTATGATCGGCCCCAACGGCAACCTCGTTGGAAGATTCGTTGATCCGCTCCACATTGCGACCCAGCTCATCGGAGACCGCGTCCTGCTCGCCGCAGGCACTGGCGATCTGAATGGCCATGTCGGCGATCTGGGCGACCGCCTCCTCGATTTGCTGGATACCATCGCTGGTCTGCTCGCTCTGCTCCACGCACTGGCGGATCATCTCGCAGCTCTGACCGGTCACCTCTTTGGCCTGGTTGGCACGGGCCTGCAGGGTTTCGATGATGGCGACGATCTCGCCGGTGGACGCCTGGGTGCGACCCGCCAAGGTACGCACCTCATCGGCCACCACCGCAAAGCCACGGCCCTGCTCGCCGGCGCGAGCCGCCTCGATGGCGGCGTTGAGCGCCAGCAGATTGGTCTGATCGGCGATGCCGCGGATCACATCCACCACCACGTTGATCTGGGCGGATTCGCGCTCCAGCTCGGTGACCAGGGTGCCGGCCTGCTCGATCTCCTCGGCAACCCGGGTGATGGCCATCAGCGAGCTCTGTACATCCTGATTGCCGCGGCGCGCCAGAGCATTGGCGGAGCTGGCCGATTCAGACGCCGTCTCGGTGTTGCCTGCCACATCGGCCACGGTAGCCTTCATCTGGGCCATGGCGGTGGCGACCAGCGAGATCTCCTGCTACTGGCTCTGGATCCCCTGTGCCGACTGCTCGGAGACCGCGCTCACCTCTTCGATGGCGGCGCCCAGCTGGGTCACGGCCGCCACAACCTCTTCAATCAGACCGCGCAGGTTGTCCTGCATCTTGAGGGAGGCCTTGGCCAGCATGCCCAGCTCGTCACGACCGATGTGCTGGCGATCCAGCTGATGGGTCAGATCGCCAGCGGCGATGGCGTTGGCCTGGGCCACCACGGCCTGCAGCGGCAGGCAGATCTGGCGGGTCAGGAACCAGGTCATGGCCACCATGAACAGCAGCAGGCTGCCGATGCTCACCATGGCAAAACTGGTCACCATGTTGACGCTGTCAAGCAGGCTGCCGCGGTTCTCTTTGACGAAACCGAGGTTCACCTCCACCAGGCCGTTGACCGCCTGCTCCAGCTCGCCATAAATGGGGTTGGACTGGAATAGCTGCACCTTGGCCTGCTCCAACTGGCCCTGTGCCAACAGTTGATCCACCTGATTGACCGAGTTCAGATAGCGTTGCCACGCCTGCTTGGCGCCGTTGAACACCTGACGCTCATGGGCGGCACCGACCGTGGCCTCATAGCCCCGGAAGGCCTGCTCGACTTTCTGGACGTTGGCCTGGATCCGGCCGCGACGCGCCTGCAGATCGGTGGCGTCATCCACCATCAGCAGGGCAAACTGGGCGCGGCGCACGTAGGATACGTCGTAGAGCAGGTTCTCGACCGAGAGCACGCTCGGCAGGGTGGAATCGGTAAAATTCAACACGCGATCGCGCACGCCGCGCAGTTCGCTGGAGAGAAAAATACCGAATATCACGTTGACGGCGGCAATGACCGCAAAGACCACGGCAATCTTTTTGCCGATAGACAGATTTTTGTAAAACATGGTGGCTGGTGATCCTCGACTGCTGACAAGCAGGTGCACAGTGGCGATCACATCCGTATGAACTGGTAACCCGGGCTTTCCTGACGGGAGATGGGACGTTGCGAAAGACCAAGGGAAGGGTGGGTTTCGCGAGGGCGGCACTTTACCACAAACCTGCCTACTCCTTCACCAGCTTTCGCCGCAACAAAGCAAGTTGTTTTTCCGTACAACCAGATCTTCGTCACAAATTATTCAAGACAACCAAATCATTTCAAATAGTTAGCCGATGAATGCAATCGATGCCCCGGCATGGACAAGTGAGGCCCGGCTCGCTGTAATGCAAGCGTCCCCGGATGGCGCCGCGCCATTCCTGCCGTCAAGCAAAAGAGGTGATCTTCATGGATAACGCGTCAACCCTGCCCCTTGCCACCTGGTCAGCCCAACTGCGTGAGCAGCTGCGGGCACGCCCGGTGATCGCCATCGGCCTGTTCGTTGCCCTGGCGGCCGTCGTGCTGTTGCTGCTGCAAAGCCTGGTGATGCTGGCCGCCGGCGACATCAGCCCCGGCGTTCGCTACGGCCTTATCGGTGGCCTGGCCGGCTTTGCCGCCACCGCACTTGGCGCCCTGCCCGCCCTTTTTCTGCGCTCGGTTCCACAACGGGTGGAAGACAGCATGCTGGGCTTTGCCGCCGGCATGATGCTGGCAGCCAGCGCCTTCTCCCTGCTGCTGCCGGGGCTCGAGGCGGCAGAGGGGATCACTGGCAACGGCTTTCTCGCCGCCGCCGTGGTGGTAGTCGGCATGACCCTCGGGGTACTCCTGATGCTGGGGCTCGATCAATTCACCCCCCATGAACACGACAAGACAGGCCCCTGCGGCCCCGGTCACGAGTGCTGCTCCCGGGTCTGGTTGTTCGTGTTTGCCATAGCCCTGCACAACCTGCCGGAGGGAATGGCCATCGGGGTGAGTTTCTCGCAGGGTGACATGTCGGTGGGCCTGCCGCTCACCACCGCCATCGCGTTGCAAGACATTCCGGAAGGACTGGCGGTGGCACTCGCCATGTGCGCCGCCGGTTTTCGGCCCGGCAAAGCCGTGCTGGTTGCTATCGGCAGCGGTCTGCTTGAGCCACTCGGGGCCCTGCTCGGCGTCGGCCTCTCCAGCGGGCTGGCCATCGCCTATCCCATCGGCCTCGGGCTGGCCGCCGGTGCCATGCTGTTCGTGGTCTCCCACGAGGTGATCCCGGAAACGCACCGCAACGGCCACCAGACCCACGCCACCCTGGGCCTGATGGCCGGGTTTGCGCTGATGATGACCCTGGATACGGCGTTGGGTTGATGGGGCCAACATAGTGACGTCATGTATCGGTGCCGGCAGCATAATTCCGTTGGCGGACAGGCTCTCCATCATCCCCAGGCCGGCATGATTGGAAGGTGCGAGGGCTCTGCCTGGCTGTCTGCTGGTCGTCGTGAGCGCAGTCCTGCATGCCACCGAGATTTATCGCACGGCAGCTCAGCCCCAAAAGACACCCAGGTGGCGGATGACCGTGATAAAACGAGGGAGCTTCGTCTACTACCGCTCACCCGGTATCGAAGCCGCTCTGCAGCGCCATCACCTGAGCGACCAGATCCGCATCCTTCCCGTCGCCATGGAGACCATCCCTTTCTACATCCTGTTTTACCAGCGCACCGCCCCTGCCCGCCTGGCCCTGTTTACCAACACCCTGCAACGGTTGGCGGACAGTGGCGAGCTGGCCAGATTGGCCGAACGCTACCCTTGAGTGGACCTTCCCACCCGCCAGCATCGGAATGCTCGGCGCCATCGCCAACTTTTGTTATGATCCACAACAACTTATTCGGCCGCATGGCCATCAAGACGAGGTGAGTGATGAAAGTAGGTATTATCGGCGCCATGGAACAGGAAGTGGCCCTGCTGCGCAGCCAGATGAGCAACCCGACCACCCTGCAACTGGGCGGCTGCGAGTTCTATCAGGGCACCCTGGCAGGCAAGGAGGTGATCCTGACCCGCTCCGGCATCGGTAAAGTCGCCGCCAGCGTCGCCACCAGCCTGCTGCTGGAAAAATTCGCCCCCGACTGCGTCATCAACACCGGCTCTGCCGGCGGCTTTGCCCAGGACCTGCACATCGGTGACGTGGTGATCGCCAGCGAGATGCGCTTCCACGATGTCGACGTGACCGCCTTTGGCTACGAGATGGGCCAGATGGCGCAGCAGCCGGCCGCCTTCCCTTGCGACGAGCAGCTCATCGCCGTCGCCCAGGCTTGTATCGCCGAGCAGGGCAAGCATCAGACCAAGGTCGGCCTCATCTGCACCGGCGATCAGTTCATGTGCAAGCCGGACGCCATCGCCAAAGCCCGTGCCGACTTCCCGCAGATGCTGGCGGTCGAGATGGAAGGGGCGGCCATCGGTCAGGTGTGCCACATGTTCAAGGTGCCCTATCTGGTAGTGCGTGCCATGTCCGACATCGCCGGCAAGGAACAGGTTGAATCCTTCGATGCCTTCATCGAGGTGGCCGGCAAGCACTCCGCCGAGGTGATCATCAAGATGCTCGGCAAGCTGTGATCCCACTCACCACGCTGGAACAGATGGCCGCCACTCCGGCGGCCATCTTGCTCGGGGCCGCCCTGCTGGAGGCCATCGTGCCCTGGCCGGCCCACTATCGGCTCTCCGCCGTCGTGCCCCTGCTGACCCGGCTGGGTCACAAGGTGTGTCGCCCCGATGGCGCCCCCGGTCAGCAATTGCAGGCCGGTCTGCTGGCCATGCTGATTGTCTGGCTGCCGTGCGCCGCCGGACTCTGGGCGGTGCGCAACCTCTCGCTCTCGGAGCCGCTGTTCGATCTGCTGTTTCTGCTGCTGATGCTGGAATCGCGCCCGCTGCGGGAGCTGGCCCGTGCCACTCGCGCGCTAACAGACCAGGATACCTTGGTGGTGGCCAGGTTGCAGGCCGCCCCCTGGCTCAGACGCGACACCGGCAAGCTCTCCCTGATGGGGCTTGCCAAGGCGGTCAGCGAAAGCTGTGCCCTGCGTCTAATAGGGCAGTGGGCCGGCCCGCTGCTGGGGTTCGCCCTGGCGGGTGTGCAAGGCGCCCTGCTGTGGCGCCTCGCCCAGTTGATGAATCAGGGCTGGAGCCCGAAACTGCCAGCCTTTGCCCACTTTGGCCGGGCCGCCGCCGTGCTCTACCAGGCCCTGTGTACCCCTGCCATCTTGTTGCTGGCGCTGCCCTTGTGCCTGACCCAGCTGCGCAAGCTGGCCAGCCGGTTGCGTACAGCCATGCTCTGGCCCTACCCCGCCATGGGAATACTGCTGGCGCTGCTCTCCGGCTCGCTGGGCTGCAAGCTCGGTGGCCCCCGCTACTATCAGGGCAGCTTGATCCGTTTCCCCGTGTTTGATGCCGCCGCCGAGCCGGAGGCCGGCACGGCCCTGCGCCTGCTCAACCGTCTGCAGCAAGTAAGCTGGGGCTGGCTGGCGCTGGCATTGCTGCTCACTGTGCTGGAGCACCGGCATGGCTAGATGGCTCACCCTGCTCTGCCTGTTGTGCATGTCACCCGTCCTGCTGGCTGGCACGCCTGCACGCATCGTCAGCCTCACCCCCCACCTGACCGAACTGCTGTTTGCCATCGGCGCAGGGGATCGCATCGTGGCCACCGACGATGCCTCCGATTTTCCGCCCGAGGTCAAACGCCTGCCCCAGGTAGCCAACTACCGCAGCATCAATCTGGAAGCCCTGCTGGCCCAGAAACCCGACCTGATCGTCGCCTGGCGCTCCGCCCAATCCCGTATGCTGGCCCCCATCGAGCAGCTGGGGATCCCGGTGTTCTATTCAGAACCGACCGACTTTGCCTCGCTTGCCACCGAAATGCGGGCTTTGGGTAAAACATTGGGGGTGGAAAAAACCGCCAATGCCGAAGCCGATGCCTATCTCGCCCGCCTGGCCGCACTTGGGCAGCTCTACGGCAAACCCAAGCATATCAAGGTGTTCTACCAGCTCTGGTATCCACCGCTCACCAGCGTTAGCGGCAACGCCTGGCCCGCCCAGGCCATCAAGCTGTGCGGTGGGGAAAACTTGATGGCAGCGGCCCGCACGCCCTATCCCCAGGTCAACCTGGAGCAGGTGATCAAGGCCAATCCGGCGCTGATCCTGGCAGGGAGTCAAGACGCTGACGCCCTGCGCCACTGGCAACAGTGGCCCAATCTGGACGCCGTCCGCCATCAGCGCCTGCACCTCATCAACTCGGACGAACTGCACCGTTTCACCCCAAGAGCACTCAATGCGGTGGAGCAGATATGCCGGGCCATCGCAGGCGTACAGTAACCGCGCCTGTAAAGCCAGCAGCTGGTCACTTGTACAATAAAAAAACACCGGCATTGGCCGGCGTTTTTTTATTTGGCAAAGACGTGACGAGAGATAGCCGTCACTTCTTCTTGAAGATATCCAGTCCGGTGAAGTAGACGGAATCGTGTCGCTGGAAGGCATCGGCATAAATCGGCTTCGCATCGTCGAAGAACCGCTCGAGTATCACCTCGGCCTCTTTCACCTTGGCTTCGAACTTGTCAGGCGTTGCGTCAATCAGGGTCATCATCAAGCCGATGATGTTGGCGTAGAAATAGTTCATCGAGCCGATCAAGACACGGTAGAGATGGCAATCACGGCTCATCAGCAAATAGAGCAGATAGTCGTGGTGACGCTGCATCATGGCCAGTATGTCATTGTGCTCGTATTTGACCGTCTGCCAGTCGATACGCAACTTCTCCAGCAGATCGTCAAACAGCGTCACATTGAGCGCGGCAGTAAAATCCACGCTGGCCATGTCGAACGGCTGGAAGCTGCGCGCCATCAGCTCATCAAGCAAGGCGATCTTGTCCAGCTCCGGGCTGCTGATGTACAAGGCGTCGACCCCTTGAGGGATGGCGCCTTCAATATAGGCCCCATCACTGCAATTCAGACAGCGCATATCCGGATGGCTTGTCAGCACACGCGTCATGTTATGGATTGCCAGACCAAACAGATGATTGATCCGCACTTCCCCGCCAAAATTGCCCGGTGCCGGGAAAGTATCTTTCAGATTCTCGTTGTACTTGGCTTCTCTCTTCTCGTTGTAATAGAGACTCAGAGTGGAGTGATGCTTGTCTGCGTATTTGTAGCCATTGTCTATTCCGAACAGGTATACCTGTTTGAACCCGAGCAACGCCGCATAATTGAGGCCGGTGTTGCCAACGAAGGGGTTGGAGAATTCAATGGATTCATACTCGAACGCCTGACCAAATCGGCTGACCAGCATGGCGAACATGGGCTCGTTGGGCTTGAAGGTCAGCCCCGTCTTGCGGAAGAAGGTCTTGCACTCGGGGTGGATCACGTCGACGCTGAGGAAGACCGCATCCTTGAGGAAGTCGTCCGCATTGAGGATGCGCAGGAAATCCGCCGAGCTCTTGGTGCGCTCCACCGCCACGTAGATGTCCGGCTTGATGCCCGCCTTGTGCAGCGCACTGACGGCCGTGCCACAGGCAATGATGATGGCTTGCCGTTGATGCTGCCGGATGAAGTCGATGCTCTGATCCAGCGACGGACCATTGCCGACCACGAATATCGGTACCTGCTCGACCAGTGAGGTATCCCGCTCTCGCTTCAGGAAAGGCGTGCCATCCTGCAGATGGGTGTGACTGTGAGCCAGCGCATAAATATTGTCATCGAAAAAGCCCCAGCCCGTCTTGAGCAGATACAACTCGCCCTCGGCCTTGTCGATCAAGGCATGCAGCTTGGGTGAGTGGTAATGACAAAACGAGAAATAGCTCGCCGACCAGAATGCCCCTTTGCGATGCAGCGCCTCCATCATGTCGGCGACCAGCAGCTGTTCATCGACACCGATGAACAGGTGCAGGCTCAGCGACTCCTGATCCATGTATTCGAGCAACTTGTGCCAATCGAAACAATAGAGCGAGGCATAGAACATATCGAGATCGGGCTCGAAGGCAAACAGATTCCGAACTCGGCACCGCTCATACAGGTAGCCCAGCTGATAACCCAATCCGATCCCGTACATGAAGGACAAGGGAATATCGGCATCCAGCGCCTTGCTAAGCGGCAAGCCTTCCAGCGACACGTTTTCCTTGAGTTTGGAGATGGCATTGTTGTAGGCGATATGAATTTGCCCTTCCAGATACCACTGAGGCACAAAGTCGATACATTGCAATACGCTCTGATCAATTACCTCGGCAATCTGGGCCTGTGCTTCGGCAAAAGGATCATCGCCATAGAGGGAGACGCCATCATCCAGCCAAAGAATATTTGGAACGCCGTTCTCATTGCAGAAAAAGCGGAAGGGTCTGACCGGCTGATACTCTTTGAAAAATGCATGTATTCCGGGCATATATTTTTCAAAGGCAGCCATATTGAGTTCATGGCGAACGGGCAGCACCGCCAGCATGGCGGCTTCCTGCTCTTTCTGTCTGGCTAGACGGGAGAGCTCATGCTCGGCATCTTTGATGTTCTTGTTAAAATCCATTCGGTACTCAACCCGCATTCATCTTGTAAAGGCCCGCCACACGACCAGCCTTGGAAAATTGGCGCAATTCATCCTCTGCCAGGTGTCTCGCATTCGTTATCAGCGCATGGATCATTTGAAACTGAGACAGGGCTTGCTGCTGCTCTGCACTGAGATGACTGTCAGCGGGGATATGCTCGAAAACCTCGTTCAGGGCAGCGAGATAGTGCTCCATTTGCACCTCCGCTGCCGCCAGCTCATTTTGCTCCAACAGCAACCGCAAGCGGCTGCCGTGGTTCATCAAGCCGGACAGCTTGGCATCATTCATTCCGCACGACCCGCTTTTTGCTGGGCAATGGCCTTGTCGCGCTCTTCGACCGGAATCGCATCCCAGCCACTCTTGACCGTCAGCATCAGGTTCATCACCTCGTCGATGGCGGCCATGTCCATGTCACGACTGGCATCCATCATGCGTACCTTCATGTAGTCGTAGAGCGCAAACAGATCTTCCGGCACCTTGCCATAGGAGAGATCCAGTGAGTCCTGCAAACCGTTGATAATGGCCATGGTCTTGGAGATGGACTGGGACTTGCCTTCGAAATCACGACGTTCAATGGCCCCACGGGCCTGGGCAAGTCGCTCGAGGCAGCCTTGCATCAACAGCTGGATCACCCGGTAGGGATCCGCCACCGCCAGCTCGGACTGCAGATTCTGGGTGGTGTAAGCCTTGATATTTTTCCGATACATAAGAGGCACGGCTCCTGACTACGTATTAATTCGTTTTGGTATTGAGCAGATTCAGATAAGAGGCCGACTTGTTCATCTTGGCCAGCATGCTGTCCAGGCTGCCATAACGAGCCCGCAAGGTCTCCTGATACTTGGTCAGCTGGGCGGTAACATCCGACTCCTTTCGGCTTACCTCGCGCAGATCGGAATTGAGCGAATCTTCCCGCTTGGCCAGCAGGCCACCGGTTTTGGAGTAGGTTTCCAGCTGACTGGCCAGCTTGCCTGCAACCCCATCCTTGCCGCCAAATACGGCAACCACCTGATCAAAGTTCTTGTCGATGGCCTCGCTGAACTTGGTATCGTCGATGGACAATACCCCCTTGTTGTCCATCTTGATACCCATCTGGAAAATCGTTGAATAGGTAGAGGATTTTTGAGAGGGCTCGGTGATGAGGCCGTTCATCATGTTGACCACGGCACGCGTCGTCGCATCGCCTGCCAATGCACCGCCATCATTCTGGCTCTTCCCTGCCACGATCGAGTTGCGCTTGCCAAGCTCATTGCTCTTCTTCACCAGCGCGTTGTAGCCGTCGACAAAGCTCTTGACCATGTCCTTGATGCCGGCCTTGTCGGTGGTCACATCGACCTTGTTCGAGCTGTAGGTCTTGACCGGATTGCCATTGGTATCAGTCGTGGTCGTGCTATCCGACTCTCTGAGCACGGTCAGTTTGAGCCCGACTATGGTGCCATCGAAGGTATTGGTCGCGCTGGTCAGAGTGCTGCCATCCACCGTGATCTTGGCATCCTGAGCGCTCTGGCTCTTGGTCAATTTGGACACCAGGTTGTCGGTCAACTCAGTGGTACTGCCGGTGATCTGCAGATCCTTGCCGTCGCCGCTGACCCCTGAGTCGATCATCAGCTTGGATTTGCCATCTGAGGTATTCATGATGTTGACGCTCAGACCGAAGTTGTCAGCGTCATTGTTGATCCGTTTACGAATGGACTGCAGCGAATCCCCCGCCTTGACATCCACATCGAAGGTCTTGTCGCCAGCCTTGAACGTCAGTTTCCCGTCCTGGGTGATGAGGGGGGTCGTCGACGAGTCGAAGGTACCGTCAAATTTACTGGTCTTCGCCAATTGTTCGACGCTGATGTCATATTGACCGTTGGAGGCCCCCGCCTTGCTCTCCACCTTGAGCACGGGTTTGTCCTTGTCCTGGGTAATGTTGATGGAGCGTTTGTTGAACGCATCATCCTTCGCCATGGCCTTCAGAGTAGTCACGAACGAGGCGATGGCAGACTTCAACTGCCCCACACCGGAGAGAGTGATTTGAGTGTTGGTCTTCTTGGTGGTGATGGGCTGCATCAGTTGTGCCTTTTTGGCATCGACACTGGCAGTAATCACTGACTCCAGATCGAGTCCGGAGCCGGCACCGGCGGCCGTAATGGTAGACATACTCTCTCTCCTCTTAAATTCTTCGTATCAGATCTCGTTGTCGAGCAGCAACCCGACCCGTGAACCGCCGCCGGATACATCGCCCTCACGCAGAGCCTTGATCCGCTTGCTGATGGCCAGCAACTCCTCACTCGGGATCTGCCGGATCATTGACTTGGTCTCGGCGTCCACCACCTTGATGACCACCTGATCCAGATCCTTCTCAACACTGAAATTGACAGTCCAGCCTTGCAACTTGCTGAACTCTTGCAAGTTTTGCACCTCATTTTCAATATCGGCATTGGATACGTCCTGTTTGGCGGTTTTATCACCAGTCAGAGCATCCTGCTGTTTTTTCACATCCTGTTGTGCCGTCACCCGCTGCTCTTCTGTCGTGCCAGATAGCACTTGAGCGGCCGATTGGCCGCTCTTGCTACTTGACTGAAGAGAAGAAGGAGTGACCGATGACGGGATCCCAATTTCATTGGCCATATCGTCGCTCCTTTTCCTATCTCATCACTGCTGTTCTGTTAGCCCAGCAGGGACAGAGCAGATTGCGGTCTTTGGTTGGCTTGCGCCAGGATGCTGGACGCTGCCTGTTGCAGAATGTTCTGCTTGGTCAGGTTGGCAGTCTCAGTCGCAAAGTCTGCGTCACGGATACGAGAACGTGCGGCGCTCAGGTTTTCAGAGACGTTGGACTGGTTGCGGATAGTGGAGTCAAACCGGTTCTGTACCGCACCCAGCTCCGCCCGCTTGCTGTCAACCGCCTTGATCATGAAATCAAGGTTGGCCATGGCCAGTTGTGCCGAGCTGGCAGCGCTAATGCTGCTGACGCTGGTAGAAGTCACAGCGCTCGTGCCCTTGGTCACGGTATAAGGTTCGCCAGTGGCGCTGGTCGCAACGGTCGCGCTGCCCTTGGTGGACGCCGCAATCCCGCTGATGGTGAACGCAGAGGTCATCTTGAAGGTGATGGTCTGACCGGCGTCAGCCCCTACCTGGAATGAACCTTTGTAGTTCCCATCCAGCAGTTTTTGGCCACCAAAGGTGGTGTCGTTGGAGATCCGGTTGATCTCGGTGGTCAGCTGGTCAAATTCTTGCTGCAGTGCAGTACGGTCATCGGTGTTGTTGGAGCCGTTGGCGGATTGCTGTGCCAGCGTGCGCATGCGTTGCAGCATGCTGGTCACTTCATCCATGGCCCCTTCAGCCGTTTGCGCGACGGAGATACCGTCGTTGGCGTTGCGGTTACCTTGATCCAGGCCGTTGATCTGGGAGGTCAAACGGTTGGAGATCTGCAAACCGGCAGCATCGTCCTTGGCGGTGTTGATACGCAGACCGGAAGCCAGTCTGGTATAGGACGTATCCAGGGACTTGTTGGTGTTCATCAGGTTACGCTGGGCGTTCAGTGATGAAGTATTCGTGTTGATGTACATGGCCATAAAATATTCTCCCGAAGAACATGCGACTGCGGGTTGCACCGCCAAAGCGGCGTCCCACCGTTAGAAGAACAGGTTGAACGAGCCTGATTCTTCTGGCGGGTGTCTGTTTGAACGGACAGGTCACCCGCAGTAGTGCAAACGTTGGATTCCGAACACCCCTCGATTGCTTCACTTTATTTAACGGCAGCGCGGCGACAAGCTTTAGGAAAATAATTGCCGAAGGCGGCAAGTTTTATCCGGCAAGCGGCAAGGTGAACGACAAGCCGTCCCCAATGAACGGGAGCAGGGCCTAAAGCCGGCGTGACAGAGATGAGCTCTGAGTGTTGGCACAGTTTGTGCTTTGATATGGGGAGTGGCGTCAATTTGACGGCACAATAAAAAGAGGCCGGAAGATCCGGCCTAAAACGAGCATACGCTCAGGAGAATATGACCAAGCGTGACAGAACTGAACAGCTGTACAACACTTGGCTTTACTAGTAGAGAATAGATTCTCTCCCGATAGAACAGAGTGCGAACCGAACACCCCTTTGTTCCATCTCTTGACCAGGGCGGCCTGAACAACCGCCCTGTTTTCTTTTATCAGCCCTGCAGCAGGGAGAGTGCTGACTGCGGACGCTGGTTTGCCTGAGACAGTATGGTCGAGGCAGCCTGTTGCAGAATGTTCTGCTTGGTCAGGTTGGCGGTCTCGGTCGCGAAGTCTGCGTCGCGGATCCGTGAACGGGCGGCACTGACGTTTTCAGAGACGTTCGCCTGGTTGCGAATGGTCGAATCGAACCGGTTCTGCACCGCACCCAGTTCGGCACGCTTGCTGTCCACCACCTTGATCATGTAATCCAGGTTGGCCATGGCCGACTGGGCGGAGCTTGCCGCCGTAATGCTCGACATGCTGGTAGAGGTGACCGGAGTGCCTGCCGTCCTGGTGATGGTATAAGGCTCGCCCGAGGTAGTGGTCGTCACTGCCGCACTGCCGCTGGTTGCGGAAGCCATGCCAGAGATACTGAAGGCAGTGGTCATCCGGAACGTGATGGTCTGACCGGCATCGGCACCGACCTGGAAGGAGCCCACATACCCACCATTGAGCAGGTTCTGGCCACCGAAGGTGGTGTCTTTGGACACCCGGTCGATTTCAGTCATCAGCTGGCTGTACTCTTGCTGCAACGCGGTACGGTCATCCGTGTTGTTGGAGCCGTTGGCGGATTGCTGGGCCAGAGTACGCATCCGTTGCAGCATGGAGGTGATTTCATCCATGGCGCCTTCGGCGGTCTGGGCGACGGAGATACCGTCGTTGGCGTTGCGGTTGCCCTGATCCAGACCATTGATCTGGGAGGTCAAACGGTTGGAAATCTGCAGACCGGCGGCATCGTCTTTGGCGCTGTTGATGCGCAGACCGGATGCCAGACGGGTGTAGGATGTATCCAGAGATTTGTTGGTGTTCATCAGGTTACGCTGGGCGTTGAGCGATGAAACGTTCGTATTGATATAAAGACCCATGACTATTCTCCTAAGCTATTAAATTTACTATTTAATTTGCTCGAACTTTATTGTCTTTCCTGTTCGATGCTTCTTATTTAACGGCCTCTTTTTCGATGTCTTTAGCATTATTTTCAACGCTTCATCGCATTAACGCCGCTTACCCTATATATCGGCATGTTCCGGCTGAACTTGAGGAAAAAAGTGCCCTGTTTTGCTCATTGGGTTCATAGGGCTTGCGACAACTGGCCGGGCGCAGGTCTATGTCCACCTCCCCTGCGACATGACGCCGCTCAGATGCCTCAAGCTGGCTGGTACCATCGCGGCCGAGAAAAACTTGGTCTGGCTCCCACTTCTTGCAGGCAGCCATTGGTCAGAGGCCGCAATCCCCCCTAAAATCGCGGCCCCATCAACAATTGGACGTGAGTTGTTCTCCATGCAGACACTGGTTGAGCAGATTGTTTACATCAGCGACATGTTTGGTACTGCGGTATTCGCGTTTTCGGGCGTACTGGTGGCGGGTCGTCTCAGGATGGACGGTTTTGGCGTCATGGTGTTGGCGGCGGTCACCGCCATCGGCGGCGGCACCATCCGCGACATGATCCTGGGGGCTACCCCCGTCTTCTGGGTACGGGACCCCCTCTACATCTGGGTGGTGATCGCCACGGCGCTGATCGGCATGTGGATGGTCAAGCTGCCCCGTCGCATGCCCTGGTACGTGCTGCCGGTCGCCGACGCCTTCGGGCTGGCGCTCTTTACCGTGATCGGGGCGCAAAAAGCCCTCAACTTTGGTACATCGGGGCTGATCGCCGTATTGATGGGCACCATGACAGGGGTGGCCGGCGGCATGATCCGTGACGTGCTGGCCCGGGAGGTGCCCATGGTCTTGCAAAAGGAGATCTATGCCACCGCCTGCATCCTGGGGGGTATCCTCTATACCCTGGCGCTGGAGATAGACGTGGATCGGGTGACCGCCATGCTCATCTGCATGACAGCGGTGTTCGGTTTGCGGGTGGCCGCCATCTACTGGCATCTGTCACTGCCGACCTTCTCGCTGCAGCGCAATTGATCTCACAACCGGCGTCAGGTCGCACTCTCTACCCGGTTGCGTTGAACCAAGCAGGCTTTTCTGTTGTCATAGGATGCAGTGTTGTAAGCCGGAATCCCTCATGCAAAAACTTGGACTCATCGCATCACTGTTACTGATGAATGTGGCAACGGCGCAGGCTGAAGCTCAGGTACTGTTTGGTCGGCTCGCGTCCACCCCGGTGCAGCAGTTCAACCAGCAGATCCGTCAGGCAAGCACCGCCCAGCAGAGCTGGGTCAATGACTATCGTGAAGTGGCCCTGCGTTTCGTCGGCCACAGCGACATACCCAGTCGCATCCAGGCGCAGCAGCTGGACAACGATCTGGTGCTCTCGGTCGCCCTCGATGGCACCAAGAGCGACATGATTTATATCCTGACCCTGTTTCGCAGCAACAACCTGTGGCAGATGCGCCAGGCGGAAATGGGGTGGCGCTGCCAGGGGCAGTCCACCTTTACCCCGGTCCCCTGCCCTTGAGCCTCAACCTGCAAGTGAAATAAAAAAATCCGGCACATTGGCCGGATTTTTTTATGCATGCGTGAACGTCACCTTACGGACGGTACACCTTGACGTTGGCAAAGCCCTTCTCTTTCAGGTAGAGCGCCTGCAGCTTGCTCATCACGCCGCGATCGCAGTAGAGCAGGTAGGTCTTCTCTTTCGGCAGATCGCCAAAGGCGGTGGCCAGTTTGAAGAAGGGGATATGCATGACCTCACGCCCTTCCACCAGCAACGGCTTCTCGTCGTGCTCATCCATGGAGCGGATATCGAGGATCACCTCGTTGTCACCGCTCTCTGCGGTAGTCTCCACTTCCTGCACCTCGGCGGCGGTCTCTTCACCGATGCGACGAATGTCGAGGTAACGGGCCTCGGCCACCACCTTGTCCAGAATGGCGAAGTCGAAGTTGCCCTCTTCCTCTTCAATACGGGCCAGATCGGCCTTCACGGTCGGCTTCTTGGAGATGACGCCGCAATACTCCGGCATGGTCTCGGCGAACTCCAGGGTGCCGATGCGGCGCGCTTCGCTGATGATGTCCGGCTTGTCCCAGGTGATGAGCGGGCGCAGGATCACCTTGTCGGTCACCCGATCGATAACGTTCAGGTTGGTGAGGGTCTGGCTGGAGACCTGACCCACGCACTCACCGGTCACCAGCGCCGGGATCTGGAACTCGTCGGCCACCTTGGCGGCGGCGCGCATCATCATCCGCTTGAGCACCACGCCCATCTGGCCGTTGTCGATCTTCTCGAGGATCTCGGCCACCACAGGCTCGAAGTCGACCGAGGTGAAACGCACCCGATGGGAAGAGCCGAAGCGGTTCCACAGGTGATAGGCCACCTGCTTGACGCCGATCTCGTGAGCGGCGCCACCCAGATTGAAGAAGCAGTAGTGCACCCGGCAACCGCGCTTGATGAACTGGAAGGAGGCCACGCCCGAGTCAAAACCGCCGGAGATGAGGCTCAGCACATCTTCCTGGGTGGCGATGGGCATGCCGCTCAGGCCCTGGTGGATGGCACTGACGATGAACAGCTCTTCGCCGTCGATCTCGAGGTTGATCTTCACATCCGGGTTCTTGAGGCGCACGCCGTTGCTCACGCAGTGCTGGTT
The DNA here is from genome assembly GCF_002259925.1 of Aeromonas sp. A35_P. NCBI lineage: Bacteria > Pseudomonadati > Pseudomonadota > Gammaproteobacteria > Aeromonadales > Aeromonadaceae > Aeromonas > Aeromonas sp. A35_P. Next base: position 24,368 of record NZ_NEVB01000183.1, read on the forward strand.
CAGGCCACCGCCCACATAGCGCTCCACTTCGAGGGAGGAGAACTCGTGCTTGCCGTGGCGTTTGGCGCGCACGCAGAAGGTTTTCCCCTCGAGCTGGTCACCCCACACGGCTTTCACCTGCTCGAAGATGTCGTGCAGGTCGGTAAACTTGCTGGCCTGCACCTCGAGGAAGGCCTGAATGCCGGGAATGCAGGCCAGGGCTTCGATGGCCTGTTCACGGAACTGGTCATTGCGGGAGCTCACAATCAGCTTGTCCCAATCCATCCGCACCCGGGCATCGTCGTCGAAGCGGCGCAGGACATTGCGGATATTGCCCTGCAGGATCTTGATGAAACGCTGGCGAACCGACTTGCTCTTGATGGTGATTTCCGGGAACAGCTTGATAATGAACTTCATGGTAATGACTCGGGTGACCTTGATTTAAGGGCGCGAATTATATCAGAACTTTGTGACCAGCGCCTACTGGATGAGCGTTTGCTCACATTCCCCCACGCAATGTTTGCCGCAGCGAGGCAATCTTGCGTATATTCCCGAACCTGCGTCCCGGCAACATTCCTGACCACAGACCCATTCGATGAAGACTTATATCTATTATCCCGGCATGGAGGTACGCGACGAGCTCTGGCTCAAGTTTGCCCTGCTCTATCTGGAGCGGCTCGCCTTCGTCTTCACCGTCAGTGAGAAGAGCGGCCTCACCGCCCTGCTGCAGACGCTCGAACAGGAGACGGACCTGCTGGCCGAGCGGCCGGATGCCGCCTTCTTTGCCGCCATCACCCCCCAGCTGGAGAGCCAACTGAGCAGCCTGCTCGCCCCCGACTTCGTCCGTCACAAGGTGTTCGGCAACAAGGAGCTGATCGGTCGCTGGCGCCAGCCGGCCAACCACGACTGCTTCTGCCCGGCCCAGGCCGGGCTGGAGCGGCTGCACGGCTTTTGTCTGGCGCACGGTTTTGCCAGCCGGGAAGAGGGCGGGTTCAGAATGGCACGCCGCTTTGCCAACCTGCTCTCTATGCGGCTCGCCCGCGAGTGGGCACTCGCCAATGAGGGAGCCCTCATCACCGATCACGACTATCTGGACCGACTGCTCCACCTGCTCGAATCCCGCTATCACAACCGCGGTGGTCAGGATTGCTTCCATCTGGAGATCCCGCTGCAAGTGCCCACTCACTTGAGCGATATCCCATTTGCAGAGTTGATCGCCCTGCGCAGTCGCAGCGGCTTTCGCCAGCAGCTGGCCGAATTTAATCAGGCGCTCGATGCCCTGCTCGCCATGCTGGGCAGCGGCTATGCCGAGCCCGCCGTGCTGACCCGCTTCGAGCAGGCCCAGCAGGGGCTCAACCAGCTGCTGGGGCCGCAGACCCAGAGTCTGCCGCTCACCACGCTCGTCAGTACTGGCTTACCGGCCATGGCGATGATCCATCGTCTCAAGGCGAGCCATCCGGACTGCAAGCTGGTGTTTCACTCCATCAAGAAGAGCCACTTCCACCAGCGCAAGAGTCAGCACTTCTTCACCCGCTTGGGTCAGGTCAAACCCTGAGTCCGCGACGACCTGCCGGGGCATCGACAATCCGCTGACGGCATCGGGGCTACCCCCCGATATCGTCAATATTCTGACACGCCAATTAGGCACCGCCTCTCCCCTCAGGAGGGATTTTCCAAGCGAAACTCGATGCGATCGCTGTTGCCCGCCTCGTCCACCACCACCAGCTGGTAGCGACCCGCCTCGCTCAGCACCTGATCCCCGTCCCAGAGCAGCCGCTGACCGTTGAGAAACCAGGCTGGCTTGCCGACACCACCCAGCACCTTGGGCTGCAGCCGGTAACGCTGGCTGCGAACAAGGTTGCCCTCCCCCAGCGCCAGGATGCGAATGGGGGCCTGCAACTCGGCGCTCTGCCCTTCCCCCGCACAGTGGCTTGCCAGCAGCGCCTGACGCCGCTCGCCAGGTGAGCGCCACGGCTCCAGCGACAACGGCCAGAGCGCTCTAAAACCAGACTGCGCCGCATCCTGGCAGCGGCTCAGAGTGGGTTTTCCCTGATCGGTCAACACAACCTGGCGCAGCGGCGAGGGCCAATCCATGGGATCCGGCAAGGTGGGGGGATCGCGCCCTTCCAGCAACCAGGCACTCTGACGCTGCAAACACGTTTGCGGCAGGGTCACGTTCGCCTTGCGCCCCAGCGGCCAGCAAACTTCGGCCTCGCTCACCGTATTGGGCTGTGCCGGCAGGGGGCTGTTGTCGGCCAGTCGCGAATAGACCGAGAGCAGCAACGGCACCGCCGCGCTCTGCCCGTAAAAACCGGGCATGGGGGTGCCGTCGGGGCGCCCCAGCCAGACGCCGATGGTCCAGCGACCGGAGACCCCCATCGCCCAGCTGTCGCGATAGCCATAGCTGGTGCCGGTCTTCCAGGCCAGTCGGTTGACCCGGCCGGTCGCCTCGCTGGCAAAGGGCTGGTCCGCTCGCCCCTGCGCGCTCAATATCTGCCAGATGATCCAGGCCGCCCCCGGGCTCAGCAAGGGGCGCGACACTGCCTGCTGATCTGCCAGCCAGACCGGCATCGCCACCTGTCCCTCACGGGTCAGCGCACTGTAGAGCGCCACCAGCTGCTCGAGTCGAATGCCCGCCGCCCCCAGCGCAATAGCTGGATTGGGTTTGTCGGAGAGCGCCAGCCGTACCCCGGCGTTGTCGAGGCGGCTGACCAGCTTGTCCGGTCCAAGCGCCTCCAGCACCTGCACCGCCGGCACGTTGAGGGATTGCTGCAGCGCCTGAGTCAGGGTCACCGGCCCCTGAAAGGCGCCGGAAAAGTTGGCGGGGCGATAATCAGAGCCCAGTCTTGGCGCGTCGGAGAGCAGGGAGGCCGAGTGCACCAGCCCCTCGTCCATGGCCAGACCGTAGATAAAGGGCTTCAGCGTAGAGCCGGGAGAGCGGATCGCCTGCACCATGTCGAGATAACCGTGGCGGCGCAAATTGCCATACTCGGCGCTGCCCACATAGGCGCGTACCGCCATGGTTTTGTTGTCCACCAGCAGCAGGGCGGCGGAGGTCTGCTCGGGGAAGCGGCGGATATAGCTTGCCACCCGCCCCTCCAGCCAGCGCTGCAGATCGCCGTCTATGGTGGTATGCACCAGCGCCCCGGCCTGATTGTCGGCGGCGAGGCGGGCAAACAGCGGCGCCTCCATCGGCGTGAAGTGACCACGGGCCAGCACCGGCTCGATACGCCCCTCCAGCCACACCTGTTCGGGCCAGACACCCTGCGCCACCAGCCGCTGCATCACCTTGTCACGGGCGGAGCGGGCCCGCTCGGGATGCCGGTCCGGCCGGTTGCGGCTGGGTGCCTGCGGCAGCACCGCCAACAACGCCGCCTCGGCATGGGTCAGCTTGGCGGCGCTCTTGCCGAGATAGGCAAAACTTGCCGCCTGCACCCCCTCCAGATTGCCGCCAAACGGCGCCCGGTTCAGATAAACGGTGAGCAGGGTGCGCTTGTCGTAGTGCCACTCCAGTTGCAGCGCACGGGCCATCTGGCGCAACTTGCCGGGCACGCTCCTGTGGTAAGGCTCGATCAGGCGGGCCACCTGCATGGAGAGGGTCGAGCCCCCCGACACGGCCCGCCCGTAGCGCAGCCACTGCCAGACCCCGCGCACCATGGCCACCGGATTGACTCCGGGATGGTGCCAGAAATGGCGATCCTCGTAGCCAAGCAATGCCTCGATATAGCGGGGGGAGACCTGCTCCAGGGTCACGGGGTAGCGCCACACGCCGCTGGTATCGGCAAAGGCGCGCAGCGGTCGCCCCTTCATGTCGAGCACCACCCGCGCATAGGCCGGGTCGAGCGGTGGCGGCGGGAAAATGCGATCCAGCGCCAGCAGCGACAGGAGCAGGACAATAACCCCCAGCACCGAGTAGTGCAGCCAGCGCGGCAGGCGACCAAGCCAGCGCCAGCCAGCGCGGCCACAGCGACCCAAGCTCAGCCAACCACGCTGCCAGAGCGTGAGCGGGCGAACCCGCTCAAGGGAGGGGTCGTTGCCCAGAGAGCGTCTGCGACCCATCAAGCGCCAGCTACTCAGAGATAGTTACCTCGTGGATATCCTCACCCACGGCCCTGAGCTCGGGTCGGTACATATCCTCCACCTGGGTCGGCGGTACCTGATAGCGACCCGGTGTCACCGCCCGCATCAGGTAGACCAGTTGCTGGTTGCTCCCCTCACTCAAATCCAGCGCTGCCGTGTAGCGGTCGTCGCGAAACTCCTGATGCTTGAGGTAGTCGTTCCACTCGCTCTGCCACGCAGGTTTCCCCTCGATGGAGAGCTCTTCCAGCTTGATGCTGTTGCCAAGGGCCGGGTTCTCCAGCTCGAAGCCGGCGGGCACCATCTCCACCAGCAGGGCGTCGGGCACCGCCGATTCACTGCTGACATTGAGCCGCACCACCACCAGATCGCCCACCTTCACCTTGGCGGGATCAAACGGCTGACCGTCGCTGTTGAACCAGCTGCGGGTCACGCTTATCCCCTTGCTGATCCGTGCCGGAGCCTGTTCGGGGTAACCAACCAGAGTGCGCTGCACATAGAGGGATCCCTTGCCCTCATTGGTGATGGCGCTCGCTGCCAGTGCCTCGGGGGCGCCCTGCTGCAGCGGAGCCGAACCGCTCAGGGATCCACTGCCAAGAGAGGAGGTCACCCTGGCCTGCCAGTCGACGGCCGGATCGAAGCGGGCGAGTCGCAACAGAGCGAGCCGCTCCTGAGTGCTAAGCCACTGACGATGGGCCAGGGTATCGGCCACCTTGGCGCTGAGGGCCGACCAGCTCTCCGCAGCCAGTTTGTGCTGGCGCAGCAAGGAGAGCTCAAGGGCCTGATCGCGCAGCGGTGAACCGTAATCCCCGAGATAGTCGTCACCGCGCTCGGTCGCCAATGCCCGACTGAGGGCCCTGGCGGCGTTCTGCTCATCCCCCATGGCCGAGAGGGCCAGCGAGAGGTGAAGTAGCGGCAAACCTGAGCGGGCGTGATCAGCCTGCTGCTCCCAGATAAGGCGCAGGGTAGCGAGCGGTGCCTTGCCCACCCGGGCCAGCACATAGGCGCTGTAAGCCTGATAGGCCAACCGGCTGTGCTCGGGGGCACTGCTCCAGCGCTCACCATACTGACTGTCGGTGAGATAGCTTTGCAACCGGTTCAGCGCCTGATTGAGCATGGCCTCCGGCACGGCGTCGCCCGCCTCCTTGCGCGCCAGCAGGTAATCGGTGGCGTAGGCGGTGAGCCACTGCTCCTCGTCGGAGCGGCCATCCCAGAGGCCAAAGCCGCCGCTTGGCAGTTGCAACCGCTGCAGCCGCTGCAGCAGGGCGCGTTGCACATCCGCCTCGCTCACCGCTTTCTTGCCCTCTGCGGGTTTGCTCCAGGTGATGCGCTCATCGGCCGTGGTCAGCAAGTAAGGCCAGGCACGGGACAAGGTCTGCTCCAGACAGGCGTAGGGGTAGTCGGCCAGCGCCTGCCACTGGGCTGCCGGATCCCAGGGCGGAGTACCGGAGAGGCTGAGCAGCCCCTGCAGATTGGCGCGATCCAGCCCGGCCAGCTCAGCTGGCGCAAAGCTCATCTGCTGGCCGGGGGCCAGCATCTGGTAGCGCTGGCGAGTCTCAGCCGGCCAGGGGGAGCGCAGCGGCAAAGTCCAGTCGCGACTTATCGCAAAACCCTTGCCGCTGGCCGCCAGCTGCAAGCTCGCCACACCGCTCGCCCCGGTCACGGTGAGCGGCAGGGTCAGCCACTGCTCCTCGCCATTTTTAAGGGAAAGGGTGCCGGGCAGCTCACCGTTTGCCTTGAGCCCGCCGTTGAGGGTCCAGGCAAGGGAGAGGGTCTGATCCTCGCCGCTCATGTTGCGCAGCTGCACCAGCGCCCGGGTCTCATCCCCTCTGGCGCCAAAGCGTGGCCAGCCAATTTCGGCCACCAAGGGCGCCACTACCTTGACGGCGCGCTCGGCCTCGCCGACTTGCTGTTCGTTCCAGGCCAGCGCCATCAGCGCCAGTTCGCCGTTGAAGTTGGGCAGCTCAAGCGGGATCACCGCCTTGCCCTGTTCATCGAAACTCACCTCGCCGCTCCAGAGCGCGGCTATCTCGACCCGACTCTCCAACGCGCCCCCCTTTTTCAGTGGCGCCCGATCGCCCCCATAGTTGAGGCGGGCCAGCTTGCCATCCTGCGGCGGGATCACCTGGCCGTAGTTGTCGAACAAATCTTGGGCGAAGCGCTTGCGGCCAAAGAAGATCTCGAACGGGTCGAGCGGCTGGTAGTCGCTGATATTGAGCACGCCCCGATCCACCGCCGCCAGCACCACCCGCCCCTGACTGTTGGGGGTGGAGGTGGCGGTCACTTCCAGCCGGGTGAGCGGCACCGCTTTATCAGGCGCGCTCAGGGTGAGCGGCAGACGGCGCGCTTCCCGGTCCAAGGTGAGCGGCACCAGGCCGACCGAGCGCAGGCTCTGCCCCTGCTGCTTGCCAGCCGGTTTGGAGGTGCTGTCTGGCGCTGCGATCTGGGCCGAGATATGCAGGTCATGGCGCTGCCACTCGGGGCTGACCGGGATCTCGAACTCGCCGCGGGCATCCTTGGCATCGCCACCGGCCCCCTTGAGCTCGATGCGCTGCCACCAACGCAGGCCGTCGCCATCCTCCACCAGCAGCAACCCCTTGCCGGGGCGCGGGGCAACTAAAGTCACCTTGGCCTTGTCACCCGCCTGATAGGCGCGCTTGTCGAGGGTGATGGCAATCTTGTCAGGCCGTGCCTGCTCGCCACCGCCGCCCCAGGCGTAACTGCCTATTTCCACCCGCAGGCTCGATTGATGGCCCTGACTGTTCTCCACCTCCAATCGATACCAGCCCGCCGCCAGTTGCAGCGTGAGCGGGGTCGGCCCCTTGCCATCCAGCTGCAGAGTCTGCTCCTGCTCCAGATAGGGCTGGCTGTTGAACTCGTACTTCCACCCCTCCCCATCGGCGTAGTGCCAGTAGTAGTCGCGGTACTCGTTGATGAGGCGCACCTTCACCGGCCCCGCCAGCGGCTGGCCCTTGTCATCGAGGTTGAGGATTTGGAAGGGCAGCGGCTTGCCCCCTTCTACCCGATCCGCCACAAAATCAGCTTTGAGCGCCGGCCACTGGCTGCCCATGGCCCAGCCATACTGGGTGCGGCTGCGATTGACGGCGCGACCACCGGGCTCGGCGAGCGACACCCGATAGGCCACCTCCAGCGGTCCGAGGGCACGCACCCCATCAAGCTCATCAGCCAGCGAAAACGTCCCCTGCCCCTGCGCATCCAGGGTGAGATTCAGCGGTTCAAGATCCCTGGCCTGCTCCGTGAGCAGCACGTCACCCAGGGTGAACTCCTGCCACTGGGTAAAGGGCATGGTGGCACGACTTAACTTCACCTCCGCCTTGGCCTTGGTGGCACTGGCTGGCGCACCGTAGAGATAGTCCCCCTGCAGCGGCAGAGTCAGGGCGGCGTCCAGACTCGTCACTTCGCCATCCGGCCCCTTGCCAAGCTGCAGTTTCAGCCGTTCCGGCAGAAACTCCTCCACCAGGAAAGGCCACTCGAAGCGGCTGCCGGCGGCGGTCTTGAGGTTGATGGTCCAGCGCCCGAGCGGCGCATCGTCCGGCAGACGCAGGCCGTAGTGGGCGGCGCCAAGGCTGTCCGGTAGCAGGCGCTTTTGTTCGAGCAGCTGACCGTCCGGCTGTTTCACCTCCAGCTCCACCGCCATGCCCGGCAGCAGCTGGCCATCCTGCCCTTTTAGCAGGATCTCGCTGTCGAGCCGCTCGCCGGGGCGATAAAGGTCGCGCCCGCTGAACAGATAGAGCTGCTGGGCCTGCCAGGGCTGGGTACCGAGATCGAAGGTGGAGAGATCGAGCGCCGCCCCATCGAGGCGCAGCACCGCCAGATGGTTGCCCTGCTCAGCCAGCAGCAGACGCGCCCCCTGCACCTGATCGAAACGGCGATGGCCTTGGGGATCGGTGGTTTGCACCTGCAGCCGGTTACCCTTCTCGTCGAGCAGAGAGAGCTGCACATCCTTGAGGGGGTCGGCGCTGGCCAGGGAGCTCACGAACACCTCCAGCTCATCGCGGTAACGGCGGGCACTGAGCCCCATGTCGCTCACCGCAAAATAGGTGGTCTCCTTGCGCCAGTCGTAGTTGCCAAGGGGCGACATCACCGCAAAGTAGACGCCAGCTTCGGCCAGCTGCGGCTCTTTCACATTGATGAGGCGGGTCTCGCGCCGGTTGGCATCCAGTTCCAGCCCATAGCGGCCGCTGAACACCCGCTTGGCCCGCTTGGTGATCTGCTCAAGCTCCCAGTTGCCCATGCCGGCACCGGGACGATACTCGGCTAGGAAACGGGGCAGATATTCCGCATCGACCCGGAAGAAGTCGATATTGACCTCGTCCACGTTGACCGCGCTGATGGGCAGGCGCAGCTCGTCGCGCAGCGGCAATACCATCCCACTGGCGGTAAAGGAGGCTCCCGCCTCCAGCGGCCGGGTCTTGAGGGTCCAGTTCTGGGGGGATGGGCCCAGCCCAGCCTTGAGGCTCACCTCGTAGCGCTTGTCTGGCTGGACGTTCGGAAAATAGAGGGTGCGACCATCGTCGGCGAGGATCCACTCCCCTTGCACCTGCTTGCCCCCTTCACTGACAGAGAGCCAGCTCTGCCAGTTTGCCTTGGGCGCCAAGGGGCCGGAGAAGACCAGCGCCAGCGCCGGGGCATCGCGGTATTGACGGGCATTGGCCTGCGCCACGGCGCTTGGTGCGCCCGCGTCCTGCTGGGCAGCTGGCTGTGTGGTCGACTCATTGGCGACAGGCTTGTCGGGGCCGCAGCCGCTCAGCAGCAGCGCCGTGAGCCCCGCCAGCAGCAGGCTCGGCCAGCGGCGCCCGGGGACAACCGTCTGTTGCGATGAGGAACGAGAGAAGTGAGGGTGAGAGTCGACGCGACGCATAAATGTCATCCCTGATTGGCTCGCTGCCGGCGCAGCGCAATAGCCAACAGGATAAGGGATCAGGCTCGCTTGACACAAAGCTCATTGCATTTAAAACGCCAGCAAGTGCAACAGCGCCGACCCTGGGGTCGGCGCTCGCTTGCGACTGTGGCGGGTTACTCCATCACCGCCATCTGCCAAGTCTTGAAACCGCCGGAGAGGTTCTTGACCTTAAAGCCGTGCTGACTCAGCAGGCGACAGGCCACGTGGCCGCGCAAGCCCACCTGGCAGCTGATGAGCAGCTCTTTGTCCTTGGGCAGTTCATGGAGGCGACCGCGCAGCTCATCCAGCGGGATGTGCATCGCCCCCGGTATGCGACCCAGCTTGTCGAGCTCGGGGCCGTTGCGCACATCCAGCACCAGCTGATGAGGATGACGGGCCTCTACCTCGGCTGCATGGCAGAGCAGGGTATCCCCCTTCAAGTGGTTGCTGGCCACAAAGCCCGCCATGTTGATCACGTCCTTGGCCGAGCCGAAGGGCGGCGCATAGGTGAGCTCCAGATCCTGCAGATCAAACACGGTGAGACCGGCGCGCTGGGCGACGGCCAGCACGTCGATGCGCTTGTCGACCCCGTCCTTGCCGATGGCCTGGGCGCCATAAATCTTGCCATCCGGGGCAAACAGCAGCTTGAGGCTGACCGGGTAGGCACCTGGGTAGTAACCGGCATGGCTGCCCGGGTGGACATAAGCCTTCTCGAACGGCAGCCCCAGCTGCAGCAGCCGCTTCTCGCTCAGGCCAGTGCTGGCCACCGCCAGATCGAACAGCTTGCAGATGGCGGTACCCTGGGTCTTCTTGTAGGTTTCGGCGCGGCCCAGCATGTTGTCGGCGGCGATACGCCCCTGCCGGTTGGCAGGCCCCGCCAGCGGGATCAGCACAGACTCGCCGGTGACGAAGTCGGTCTCCTCCACCGCATCCCCCACCGCATAGATGAAGGGATCCGAGGTGCGCATGGCGGCGTCCACCTTGATGCCGCCGCGTGGCCCCAGTTCCAGCCCCGCCTTGGCGGCGAGCAGGGTCTCGGGCTTGACGCCAATGGCCAGGATCAGCAGGCCGGTGTCGAGCCGGGAGCCATCGCTCAGGGTCAGTCGCAGCCCGCCCCGTTGTTCAGTGGCCACGGCAGCGGTTTTTTCCGCTAGCACATCCAGACTCTCGATGGCGGAGAGGCCGGTGCGCAGGCGCAGGTCGATCCCCTCCTCCCGGATGCGAGCATGGAGCATGTTGGCCATCTCCTTATCCACCGGAGCCATCACCTGGTCGGAGAGCTCCAGCAAAGTAACGTCCAGCTTGCGCTGGTGCAGCGCCTCCATCATCTCCAGCCCGATGAAGCCGCCCCCCACCACGGTGACGTGACGCGGCTGATCGTGCGCCAGCGCTGCCAGAATGCGATCCATGTCGGGAATATTGCGCAGGGTGTGCACACCCGGGCTGTCGATGCCGGGGAAGGGAGGCCGGATGGGGGCCGCGCCCGGACTCAGCAGCAGCACGTCGTAGGCTTCGCGCCGCTCTTCACCGGTCAGCAGGTTGCGCACCAGCAGGCTCTTGCCGGCCTTGTCTATTTCGATGACATCGTGAAAGACCCGCACATCCACGTTGAAGCGGCGCTTGAAGCTCTGGGGGGTCTGCAACAGCAGGGCATCCCGGTTGGGGATGTCACCACCGATGTGATAAGGCAGCCCGCAGTTGGCGAAGCTGACGAACTCGCCCCGCTCGAACATCACAATTTCCGCCTCTTCGCTCAGACGGCGGGCTCTGGCGGCGGCAGACGCGCCCCCCGCTACCCCGCCTACAATCAGGATCCGTTTCATCAGCAAGACTCCAGTCAACAACAGATTGACGTTAAATTAGTACTTTCTAATTTAGATTTCAATGAAATTTTGTTTGTACCGATTTTGCAGTATT